>NZ_JBQKLN010000006.1:0-120465 GCF_052116205.1 Prevotella sp. Sow4_E9_plate
CTACGCAACTGCTGAGCAGCTTTCTTGTAATCAATTTCTAAGTTGTCCATAATATAAAAACTGTGTTAAACTACTTTTATTGTAGCTTGACACAGTTTAGTTTACACTCTCGATTTTAATTATTCTGCAAAAGACAACAGCGGTTTTTCCTTAATGGAAAACCGCTGTTATTTTATATTGTTAACTTTTTTTCTTAAAACGATCAACTTTTTTATAGCCTCTTCCGTATCGTTTTCCTTTGACACCAATTAAGCCACCTTCGAAGAAGTTGATAACATCGTCCTTATGAAGTTTTGAAAGCATGGTATTGAAGGTATCTTCTCTTGTAGAAGGTCTTAATTCCTGAATTTCTAAGAGGAGTTGGTCTCTTTCAAGAGGGAGAGAGCATCTGTTGAGTACAATTTCCACTGCTTTTGCAACACTCAACTTTTGGGTAGAAAGCTCCTTTTCTGTGAGAGTGACCTCCTTTGGAGTGGCAGCAATCAGTTCAACCTGCTTAGCCTGTTTGGAAAAAGACTCCATATCAACATCGAGCGTGAGTCCCAGGATATCGGACATGATACTTTTGAGAACATTGATAAACAGTTCGCTATCTTTACCTTTTAAAGAGGTTCCCTGTTTCCAATAGCGACTTTTGAATGCAAGGCCGGTAAGTTCTTCTATGTCCTGTGGGGTGACTTCCTCTTTATTAAAGAGGCGATTATTGGCTACATTGAGGAATGATGCGTATGAAAATGTTGAGAATTGGCTTGGAACAAGATAGGTATATGTTTTAGCAGTTTCTTCAGTTGAAGACGGATTTTTAAGATTAATCATACTCATTCCCTTCACTAATGCGATGAGAAATACCATACTTGGGTAGGATAGGGAAGTTTGCTCATCCATGCAGATTCCTTGATAGTCCAGATTCATTTCTGAGATAAAACTCATTGAGAAAAGTCCATAACCCGTCCATTGGGTTGAATGGAGAAGAGACATGAGAGTCGCATCCTCTGGCAAGCCCAGTCCTCTGTTAACGCTATCCACATAACGGCGCATGGTTTCCACCTTATCCCAATTGGTAGGGGCGTCCTCTGCGGATGAACATTTTCTTATTCCAGCAATAATGCCTAATCTGATTACATCCGGTGAGACAGACTCATTCAAGTAGGATACAAGCTTGGCAAATAAATTAGGACTCCAGTTGTATTCTTCAACTGGGTAATAATTCATATCATCCTGATAGTTGTCATTATCGTAATATTCTTGATACATATTTATTTCGAAGATTCAAGTTAATTAAAATATTTGCGCAAAAATACTAAAAATAAATGAAAGCACCAAATTTTATGATAACTATTTGTGGCTTAAACCTTTATTTTTCAGTTCGTTGTGTCTCATTTTGATTGTTTCTACACTTATGCTACAGATGGGGAAATAGGAGAGAAAAGAATCACACTGGTTGATTCTTTTCTCCTTGATTCTCGTGCTCTTTATCTGCATATGAATATGATCAAGATAAAGAGCAAGATTGCAAGAACTATTGTTGCAGTTTTAAATACCATATACATAGGGCTATTCTTAACAGTATTATTAAGTTGCTCTGACAACTCCAAATTTCGTTGCTTGACTTCTGACAACTCTTTTACAGCTTGTGTATTTTGAACAGTGAGTTTCCCCAATGACGATTGCAGGCTATGATTCGTCTCTTGCATTTTTTCAAGCCTTTTGTTAAACTCTGTTTGCTGTACCTTTTGCTGATTTTGCATATCAAGCAGTGTTTTGCCTTGTTGTTCCAGCTGTTTTTGGAGATCTGCATTGACCTTTGAGGCTGCGTTCATCTGCTCCTTGGCTTGTCTTTGGGTCTGTTCATTTGCCTTTCTGAGAGCCTCTGTTTGCAATTTGAGTTGCTCCTGATTGTCCTTTTGCGCTTTGGTGAGTTGAGCAATCTGCCTATTAGATGCATCTGTTTGTTCCTTGTGTAACTTCTGCATTGCCTCCAACTGCTTGGTGAGATCCTGATTTTTCTTGTTGGAATCAATGATCTGCTGCTCATATTGTTTCTTCACCTCTTGGATTAGGACAGCGCGTGAATTATTTCGCTTTTCATTTACAGCTTCTACTATATCTCTGAAATAGGTACCTAAAGCAAATGGAATGGGAATGACCTTATCTGCGATATTTTTAATGAAAAGATTTTCCTTCTCATGTCCCACGCCATATATCCAAGCTGTCGTGAGGTTAGCAAGAGTCTCAATGATTGATATTTCATCAAGTTTTTCGATGCCGGAACCTCCGCCTCTCACGATGGAAATCACATCATACTTCTGGGAATCAGCTTGAAGAAGGACATTCTTTAGAGCTTGCGTATTGGCGAAACTTACCCGAATATCAATGAAATCAATATGTGATCTGGCTGCCACCAATCCTTTTTCAAAGTCCGCATTGGTAATGGATGTATCTGCGTAAATCAGTGCTACTTTTGGTCGGTTATTTGTAAAGAGTATATTCTCCAGGATGCTATCGACGTTCTTGTAGCCCTTTTGCTCCTTCACTCTTCTGAATTCTGCCCGCTTAATCTCATCCTCAGAAATAGCTATGTCCTTCACTTTTTCCAGACGTGAAACATTCAAAAGAATTTGTATGTACCCATTTGGAACGACCTTTCTGTCCAATGTACCATATACCGTGATGAGATTGCCATTTTTAAGGGTGTCTCTCAGCGCAACAGGAACAATGATGGTAATGCCATCTGAACCGGTTTCGTCTTTCAGATGGTCATATGCTATTGGTCCGTATATCTTGTCTGATTTGACATATACACCCTTGAGACATACAAGCGTCATGTTGATTTCCTTGTGCGTGAGGAAATTTCTAAAGATATTGAGCAGTTCCGATGGTTGGTAATAACTACCTGGAACTAATATTCTTGCATCATTCATTTTCTACTTTTGATTTCAATCACATTGATAATAGGATACTGGATTTTGACCAAGATTTACAAGATGTCGGATATCTTTTTCAAGATAAGGTGAGTCATCCTGTTCCTTCCCCTTACATTCAAATCTACCATGATAACGGGAATCGGTAGCAGGTATCCAAACTGTGGGGCTTATCACTTCCTTTACGATACCATCCACATGCCCAATTACTAAATTGACCTTGGAGATTCTATTCTTGGATACCCTCCAATATTTTCTAGTAGCTTCATATCTGGATGGACGATAGTATTCACTATGCCTATCTGTACAATTAAAGGAGTTCTTAATGTTTACAAAAAGGATCCTATCTGTTGGTGATGGTCGAAGAGGTTCTATCATGATGTATTGTTTTTTTGTGCAAAATTACAAAAAAATCATGAAATAACTCAGGTCAACTTATGATTTTTGAATTCTTTGGGTTTGTTTCTAGGAAAAAAGCCCCAGGATTTGTACTCCTAGGGCTCTTCTTATCTTGCATATTTACTTTTGGATGCATGTGGCAGCATGGTATCTTCTTTATGATCATGAGCTTGCTCATTCTCACCTTGCTTGGTATCGGCAGCCATGTTTTCCTGGCTTTCAATAATGCCATTGCCATCTACATCCATGTCGATGGGGGTTGAGGTTCTTAAATCAATACCCTTATCTGGGGATTCTGCTTGATTGGCTTTTTCTACATACTGGAAGATGATATTCACAGCATGTTCTGCAGATGTCAAGGCATGTTTTGTGAATCCTGGATCTTGTTTGAGAAGGTCTTTCCAGTATTTGTTGTAGTCCAGGCCTTTCACGTCAAACTTACATCTTTGACCAATCATGGCTCCGCCCATATGTGCTAGAAGTTCTTCCTTTACCAAATGTTCATATCTGGTAAGTTTAGCAGCTTCCTTGCGAGTACTACGCACTAGGCCTATTGAAAGGTCTCTCATATAGTCATCCTCTGATTCAAATAACTGATGAGGTGCAAGGTGAATGGCATCTTCCTTAGCACTATAGCTGACCAGACCTTTTCTGCCATCAAAAATTACCTGTGCAGGATATTTGCCTTTTTCGGTAAGCATGCCTATCACAGAAGTTTGTTTCGATGCAGAAACCTTACATGATTTTCTAAGTTGCTCCCATTTCTGGGGATGTTCCATAGAAAAATTGGTTTGCTCAATATTATATACTGTTTGCAAAGTCTTCCCATCTGACAGACAGAAACCTTCTTTGCTGATATCAACCTTGAGATTTTCTCTCTTAATATCATCAAGCGTCATGTAGATAGGAACCTCGTATCCCTCCTTTTCCGTCAGGATGGAAAGAAGCAAGGATGTTTTGCTGTCAAACTTGTCTCCATTAATACCCTGAGGAAGAGCAGCATTGCTTTTAATCCATGGAAGTTCCGGATAGGTAACCTGCAAACTCAATCGGTCAGCAATAAGCTTTCCATACTGTGAGTACGCCTGCGTATGAAGGTGTTCCTCAGTATGCCACCTACCTTTAATGGGCTCGAAAAAACCATCCTCTGAAGACATATAAACCTTTTCTTCATTCTCTGGAGCATTTTTCTTCTGTTGAAGCTTCTCCTGTGAGAAATAATCACCAATCAGGGAAGATAGCTTTTTCTCGTAATGATCCACACTTTTCTGAATTTGAACTTCCATCTGATTTCTTGCCTTTAGATCCATGGAAGAGACGTTTCTTTCATAATCATCTTCCAAAATCTCTTGCTTTTGAAACAGAGTCTTGATCTCGGTGTCGTCTGGAAGAAGCATCATATCTCCAGAAAAAGGATTATTGGCATCTTTCATCGATTGAACATAGTCTTTCATGAGCGCAACTTCTTGCTGGTCATTTACATGATTTTCTTTAGAGGTTTCTTTGAACTCTTTTTGAGATGGTTCTGGAGAACTGAGCACATGGCTAAGATGCTGATTGAAAGCCTGCTTACTACCTAAAATCATGGTCAATTCCTTGGTGAGCTGAGCAAGTTGCTCAGTTTCCTCAGGTGATTTGGATTGCAGCAGGGCAATTTTAGTCACACCTTCTTTGATTAACCCCTCCTTGATGAGCTTGAGATCATCCGTATTGAGAGGTATTTCAACATTCTTTGGCTTCTTGAAAGCAGACAATTTGCCACTGTTGGATAAAAGTACCCCATCAGCATGGTCATCGGTAGTTTGAATGCCACCAGGAGAATTTGGGGTGAACAAGATGCTATCACCTATCTTATTTCCCAAACAGGACATGAGCTTCTCCAAGTGGGCATTCAAATTATCACTTTCCAGTTGCGTTTTGACAGCTCTCAAAAGTTCCATGTGCTGGTGGGCATTCAATGGGGTAATATCAAGTTGCTGCACTTTTTCCCATCTATCATTGACATAGAAGTTCACCTTCATATCATCTTTTGCATTCGAACTCCATGACAATGGAGTGATGTTCTTTTGCAGAAATTGAGAGAAGATTTGCTTACGCGAGACTGCGGGAAAGTCTCCTCCGAAATTCAAAGGGTAAGTTTTGCCTATATCTTTTTGCAAAGCCATAAAATCCTTACGAGCGGCCTCCACCTGTTCTCTTCCCTTTACCCAACTTTTTGTCTCTTCTGGTGTCAATTGCACCAGTTCCTTGGATTGAATGAGTTGCTGAAACCTCGCTAGAGGAATTTCATGAAGCTCTGGTTGTGTTGAAGGAGAAAGGAAAGTGGAATATGCTATATGTGATTCTCCTGCATAATTACCGCCAATATAGGCATCCACTGTACAGATTCGTTCCTTGTTACCATGTCCCTGCTTGAAAAACATTCCTACCAAATCCTTACCCAGTTTATTTTCTATCATGGATTCATAGGCAGAAGGAAGAACGTAACCATCTGCCTTTAACTGGCGAAAGCGCTCTATCTGTTTATTCTTGGAATCTATTTCCTCGATGTTATCTACCCAGGTTGAAAATCTTCCTGCTTGCCATTTCACTTGGGGGAAATGGGACGTTTCTGACTTATCCCGGGCCCACTTACCAAGCTGTAAAGCCCATTTCTCCAGCAATGAAAGTTCGCTTTGAGTTGTATCCAAGAACTCCAATTCCTCTGGCGAGAAAAAACGGTCCTTAGGAAACGGCTTCTTGCCTGTTTGCTGACTTTTAGAGAAAAGGGGTTGCCATCCCTTCATGAAACGGTCTCCTTTGCTCTGACTTGTTTGATAATTCATTAATTCTTTTTTCTATTATGAATGATTAGATAGGAAAACATTGCTAGATACAAGGTTATTGCCCAGCATATATGGCAATGTTTTCCTATCTGTTCTTTTATTTCCTTCTCAGTACATGACATTTGGACTACGTATTGGCTTTCAAATCCCAATGTGATACCGAGGTGGTACGACATCCGATCTGAAGCTTATTCTTATAGACATCCAGTTGCATGTCACCATGTACTGCCACATACTCACCGGCATTAACATTGATGTCCAAGGGCTTGCCTACAATGAACTTTACCCATGTAAAGGCTCTGTTCTCACCATCCTTATCAGAAGAAAAGGCCGAGAATACCTTGAACGAAGTGCCCTTTTTACTGGTCATGGTTTCAATACCCTTGTTTCCGATCTTGCCTTTAAACTCCATAACTCCTTCCAGACGGTCTGGGAGAGAGGAGTCGTTCTGCTCAATGGCTCCTTCCGAACGGAGATTGAAATAAAGATTCTCTTCCACCTTCTTGATAAAGAGATTTCCATGAACAGTGACACGGCGTCCTGCCTGATAGTTGGCAGCTGTAGTCTGGTCACCTTCAGCCGCTACTCCAATATGAAGTTCCTTGACACTCTTGTCCTTTCCCTCAATAGGAACGATGATGGTAAAAGCAAGGAATTTTCCACCTTCCTTATTCTGCTTTTCAACTGCGCTGCTGACAATGATGCCGCACGCGGTAACATTACATTTGATCATATTTTCTTGTTTTAATGATGATACAATTCTTAAATTTATGCTTGTTTGAGACCGACAGTCTGCTTATTTTCTGGACATTCGGTTTCAAAAATAGTACTTGCGAGGACGTGCAGCTTTGATGCATCCACCTTCTCCCTCTCTCTCTTTACCAGTTGGCATTCCGTCTTTTCCTCGTCATTCTCAGTCAATCTGGCCTCCCTATTAACTACAGCCTGCATCTCATTGGCCTTTATCTTAGCTGCCATGACAAGAGCTGCTGAAAAGAGAGTGGAGATCAGCTCAGAAAAGGCATCTTTGTTATTATCCATACCAGTTTCACTATTTTGACTCATCAAATATCCTAGCCATTTGGTTGGATCATTGGACTGAGTAATGTTGGCAAGAAGATTTTGTGCCTTATCTTCCTGGGATATAGGATGAGCGACTGGTGAATATTTGCTTCTTTCCTCTGCCAGAAGGTCTTGCCCATTTCTCAAAAGAGGTGTATCGTTACTGGTTCTACCTTCTATTGCTGCGAGATAATGAATCGGATTGAATGCCTCTATTTTGCCGGAAGCATCCTTGATTTTTGTCTCAAAATGCAAATGTGGACCTGTGGATCGACCTGTATTGCCCGATATTCCAATCTGTTGACCAGCCTGAACGACCTGACCTTCCTTGACATTTATTTGGCTCAGGTGCATATAGATACACTGGAGTTGAGTTCCATCGTCCTTGTCATATGCGATCTTAATCATATTACCGGTATCCTTTCCATAGCAGGCAGAAATGACCTTGCCCTGATTTTCTGTCGCATACACTGGCAGATTCTTGCCTCCTGTTGCGATGTCTATGCCTCCATGCAGATGATTTCCTCTATCTTCATGGAACATACCTGTTACTTTGAGATTTCTGAAATCAATGGGGAGGGATAGGGTGGTGGGCATTCTAGGAAGAGACTGTTCACCCTTCCTTGCATACCCGATATTGACACCTTGTTTCTGGGCTTGCAGAACTGCCATCTGATCATATCGTTCAAGATGGTAACGTTGAATTTCATCAAGCAGGTCTTCCTTATAGGTAGGACTGCTCGCATATCCACCTTTTACAATGCCATTAATCCAGCCTCTATAGTCTTGGGAACTTTTTGAGGCACAATATTTCTGGTATCTGTCCAACAGAAGAACCTTGGAATGATCCTCCACACTGGCATTTACCCCGGAATACACTCTGAATGCTTCCGGATAACCATGATCATCCACATGGTAGCTGACAGGCCCCTTCCATGACCCACCCTGCTTCACTCCAAAGAAATTGGAACTTTCACGTGCAAGACGCGATGTACCAAAAGTACTCTCAAATCCCATTTGAGCAAGGGTGATGGATGCCGGGATGCCATATTTGATTTGTTGTTCAATGGCCACCTGGGCATATTTTGCATAAAATGCATTTTTATCTATTGCCATATCATTTGGGTTGGTGATAGCCATGGGTATTCCCCATGGCTAGTTATTATCGATGAAATCCTCTATGTGAACTTGCTTCCTGATGGGAGCCCTCCTTTTCTCCAGGCTCTTTTTCGGCCACATTTCTTCCCTCATTTTCAAGAACCTGCTGCTGATTATTTCCAACAGTTTGTTGTATCTGAGGAATAAATGTAACGGCAGCTACAGCCTTTTTATATTCAGCCATGTCATCAGCGAGCCAGAGATTGTACCACTGTTGCTTGGCTATTGGCTTCTGCATTCTTTCTCCATCCACTGTGGCAATGACTACCTTCACCTTCGGGTCATCCTTGTCGGCACAGATTCTAACCTTCTCAATGCGGCTCATATCAATACCCTCGGTATTTGGCACAATGAGTTGCTGCTTGGATTCTGGATACCTGTAACCTATATCATAATATTTCTGAGCCAGAGCCTGATGCATTTCCTGCTTGTTGTCCTTGCCCATGACATTGAAATAGGCATTGAGATGTTCCTTCATCGGATAGATAGAGAATGATTTTTCATTCTCTGGCTTGATGAAGAAGGCATACTTTCCCTCAGAGTCCTGGATAGCCTGAAATTTCTCAATCTTGGTTGCCTGCTTTTCTGTAAGCTGGCTTGATACATCGATGGTTTGATGAATTTCTAGCGTAAACTGCTTGAGCTTGCTGACAGTCACCTCCTTGTCCTTATAATAACTGTTTGGTTCCTTTAGTGCAAGACTACCACCTGCATTATAGAAGCTTACCTCTTTTACGTCTTCTTTCTTCAGAGCTATACCAATTCTCTTCTTACTCATACCTTGCACCTCGTTATTCACAAGCAAGGAGGCCCCCGATGGCAGGATGACATCTGCAGTTTGCTGCTTTCTGTCAAGTACTACGACCATTTCCTTTGCCTCCATGGAAGGAAGTTTGTTGAGGTCTGCCGAGATGGAATAATCCTTACCTGTTAAGAGAACATCTTTTGTTGGCAACTGACCTCGGATGGCATCATAGTTCACTTCTCTTTTTTCTACAAGGTTGTCAATCGTCTCGATGGCATTGTTCACGTCACGCTCAATCATACCCATTAAGTTCCCATTTTCTCTCAACTCTCGTTCCCAGTAGGGGATAAGTTGCTGGCTTTCCTTTGACAATGTAGCAGGGAGTCCCTGTCTTGCCATCAGCACACCGGCGGAAAGTTCTCTAATGAGTAATTCATGCTTGGCATCATCCGCTGGTAAAAGGCTGTTTCGCCCTGAGCGGTCCAGACGCTTTGCATCACCAGTGGTTGCTACTACGGAACGGAATATGTCATTTGCCTTCATAATGGCATTTACTTGCTCATTTCCTTCCGTTTTGCTCATGCCACTTATGAAAAGCGTATTCTCCTTGCTATCGAATTTGGCATCTTGTAGTACATGAACTCGCTCATTCTTAATACCGGAAGCCTTACAAACAGCATCAGCTATCTGGTAGGCATGGGAGAGAATCTTGGTGGCAGGTACTACCTCCTTACTGATTTTCGTCTCCAGTGGATTGTCACAGATAGCGACTCGGTTTCCAGCCCTGATTACTTTAGGGAGCACCGTATCAAGCGCATAGCTTGGAAACGATAAGTAGGATGTTTTCTTACCATCAATTTCCTTTTCCTTATCCTGGATACCAATTACGGGAGCAATCGTCTTAGCCTTATCTCCATAGATTTCATAGGAGCTGCCTTTCTTGATAAAGACAACAACCTCAGGATGCTTTTGTTCCTGATCCTTGATAAACTGGAGAGCAGACTGGGGACTAGATGCATTCTTAGCTGTCTCCACGAATTTCTCAATCTTTTGCCCATTGGCCTTGAGTAATGCCGAATATTGCTCAGAATCACTGGCAGAAAGAATCGTTTGGTCTATGTTATAAACATGATGACGCTGGCGATGGGCATGTACTGCATAATTGGACTTTTCCATATCTGGGAGAGCATTATACTGCTCCTTTGAAATGGTGTCATTATGGTTCGTGACATTCTGGTATTCCCATTTGGTCCAGTTGAATGGAAGCGAGCTTTGACCTCTCTTGACTGACATGCCATTTTCCTTTGCCTGGTTATAGGTGGAATAAAGATTGGTCTTATAGCCTTGCTGATCACTATGCAGGTTCATCATGATGTTATTGAATGCTGTGATTGGCTTCTTGGAGGCCAAAAACTCAGCATTGCTCTTACCCTTTTCATTCATCCAGACGCCTTCATGTGATTTTGCCATCTCCAATGCTGCAAGAAGAAGGGCTGCATGTGAAGCTGCCTTGCTCTCACTTTTCTTCTCTTCCTTATCTTCATGGTCGCTCTCTACAGAAGCTTTGTCTTCCTTTTTGACTTCCTCATTGTCTTCCTTGTGCTTTTGCGTCTCCTGTTCCTGAGCCTTTTCTTCATGATATTTCACATGTTGCTCATCATCCACGATCGTCTTTGCTTCTTTCTCTGCTTCATACATAGGAACACCGGTGGCTTCGATTTGCTCAGCAACGCCTACAACATCTGTTTGGATGTTGCTGTCTTCATGTGGAGTTTCATTCTGTAGAGGAAGCTTATATTCATCTTTTTCTGCCAATACCTTATAAATTTGCGTCATATTTTCTGCCATGGACAGATTGACGTTATAAGCCTGGCTATAAACTTCCTTGAAAGCTTCTTCTTCCTTTTTGCCAACCTGAACAAGGTTGGTGGCAGAATCATATTGGAAAGCAAGAATCTCACCATTAGGCATATGATATGCCGGATTAATCTGCTCAGAAAATTTCTTAGCAATGGAAGCATACTCATTTTGCTGTTGAGTATCAACAACCGAGTCTTCTACCTCCTCATTTTCCTCCTGTATTTGATATTCAGGCATTTCCGAGAGTTGCTCTTCAACATGCTGCAAATTCTTATCTAAACCTGCCGAATGGTCGTACGGGAAACTGTAATGAACAGACAAGCCAATGTTGGTAAGGGTTCCCACGTTTAGCGAATCCTTTTCCTTATTATATTCAAAATAGAGAACGTCTCCGTTAGGCATGGAAAAGGCAGGAATACTGGCCTTTATCGTATCCAACTCCTTTTGTACCATGTCCTGGGCTATGGCCTTCACATCCTGACTGGCATCATTCTCCAAACCATATTGCTCTATAGACAGTTTAATATCTTCCTCACTAACTCTGCGTAGGAGTTCATAGGTTCCACCCAATGAATTGTTATAAACCAGGGCATAATGGTCGTTTTCAACAAGCAGGTCATCACCACTTTGACTGGTGGCATTTTTTCTGGTGTTATGCTGTGAGAGACTATCACCTTGATCATATTGCTGGGTCAAAGTGAGGAGTTCATCCCATTTTTCCTTGTTGGAGAGATCATCAAACTCTTGTGTATTATCCACGCTCTGCAGGTACAGATAAGAGAAATAATACTCATTCTTTGGCTTTGTCACACTATCCTGGCCTGTCTTGCCTTCTTCGTTAGAATCCTTCATGTTATTATCTGTATTTTGTGAACTATCCACTGTTTCTTGCGCTTTTATATTGGGCAGAAGGGAAGCACCTAAAGAGAGAAGTTTCTCATCACTCACCTCTTCAATCCAACTGCCTAGTACCTCATTGTCCTGGAAATACGCTCTGAGTTCAGGAAGACTTTCCAATGCAAGGACTGTATGCTCGCTATCTTTATCAGACGTAATCTGGGTTATGAGGGATGAAAAGTAAGCTTCTGGAGAGGAGAGTGGCTTCGTGATGGAATCAGATACATTTTCCTCCTTCATCACGTTCTGCTGCTTGATCTTCTCCAACTGTTCCTCATTCTTGATTTGCTCTTCAATGCCATCGAGGTTGCCCTCCATGAGCGGCTTTTCACCCAATGCCACTTTTTGCTTGTCAATCTCTTCCAAAATCATGCGCGATGCCTTATTCACGTCCGACATAAGCGTTGTAATGAACTTTGGCTTTTCACGCAGCGTTTGAATCCAGCTGTCTATATAGGCGGCATTGTTATCAGAAATTCTGCTAGAGAAGCCTAGTGCATTGCCTATCACAAATGCAGTGGTCTCTGCAACAAGTTCCTCCTTGGCGTATTCCTCAGAACCAAACTTGCTTTTTGGCAGACGGTCAAGTCGCGAGGGATGACCGGTAGAGTGGGCCATTTCATGCAGGGCAGACGAATAGTATTCCTGACCATCCTTGAAGATCTCATCCTCTCCCTCATGAATCTTGAACTGTGCTTTCATCGGTACCTTAATGAAGTCTCGGGTCTTATTATAGCTTGCACCAGGCACTTCCTCATTAACATGAATAGGGCACACCCACTCCTGCTTCTCAAACATTCTGTCAAGTGGTTCATTCTTATACATCCCCACATCGTCACTCAATGTGGTAGGATTGAAACGGGAAATAATGGCATCA
The DNA here is from genome assembly GCF_052116205.1 of Prevotella sp. Sow4_E9_plate. NCBI lineage: Bacteria > Pseudomonadati > Bacteroidota > Bacteroidia > Bacteroidales > Prevotellaceae > Prevotella > Prevotella sp. Sow4_E9_plate. The sequence goes on from NZ_JBQKLN010000006.1 coordinate 12,745, forward strand.
TACTTTTTCTTATTCACTTCTTCCAAAGTGGTTTGGTCAAGATTCCACTCGTTATAGACCATCAGATAGGGACGAACCTGGCATTTAGCCTGGTCCTCCTTATCCATGGCAAGGTATTTGTCTTCACTGATGCGCTTTCCGTTTTCGTCTTTCACACTCAGTCCCCATTTAAACACCGGCACAGAAGCCTCTCCCTTTTTAATCAAGGCTCCATTGTCTCGTGCTTGCTTGGAGGTCATGTAAACAGGAACATGGTAACCCTTTATCATGGTATGCATCTGCAGAAGGAATGCATTTCCTCCTACATAAGGTCTTCCATTGATGTTCTGAGGAAGTCCTACCAGGCTATCACCAGAAGTCCATCCTTGTTCCCAGTTCTTTGTTTTACAGGCTTCCAAACGCTCAATCATCATATTGGCAAATTTGTACAATGCTCTGTCAATACGAGTAGGTCCGTCCTCTTGTGAGGCAGCCTTATTCAATTCTTCGAAATCCATAAATGATATATATGATCGTTATTAATCTATGTAATGTTCAGCTGTCCCATAACGCTGAATCTGATGGCAAAATAAAAGAAAAGTTTTGGATTGAACACCCTAAACTAAATTGATTTTTATTTTTAACTTAAATCCTCTTCAATTCAAAGTTTTTGCCTTGAAATGTGTTAAATTTAGCACCTCTATCTGACATGACTTTTTCTGATATTATGTTCATATTCCTTATATTAACCATTAAAGCTTTGTGGAATTGGGGCTCTATCAGGCGATAATTTCCATCAAGAAATACCATCAATTACCTTCTTAGAAGTGTTGGCAAGATTCATGCATAGTTTCCTTTTCATTGTCTTTTCATCTTCTTTCAGTCTATTTGATGCCTAAGGAATGCTGCTGTTGAAGTTCCTGATGAATACCTCTTTCATATTCTCGTTCTGCGAAGGCATTATTCTCATCGTATTTCTTCAAAACGGCATTGGCCAATGTGGATAAGGGGAGGTTTCCTCTCTCGTAAGCATCGATTGCATGATCAGAGATTTCTATGACACATGGCTTTCCGTCAATGTCTGCAATCATACTTGTTCCGCTGATGGCCGGATTTGAGATTCTCGGATTCAGCTTTTCTTCCTCATATTGCCTGTAAGAAACCCGCTGTGGTGAAGCCGGTTTGGCCAGTCCCAATGCTGCATGACCAGCATTGTTGAGCAAATTGGCACCTCCAAAACCAAGCAGAAGGAGTTTGAGAAGGGGACTTTTGACAAACATGCCACCAAAGATGGCAGCAAGTGGCAGCAAATTGTCATTCACCTGTAAGTTAGGATTTTTGCCCGTGAACAGGCCTATCATCATGTCTGGCAGCATGGCCAAAACGTAGCCCATGTTCTTGGTGACATCACTGAAACCGGAAAGTCCCATCTTATCCAAGGCATCAGCCCAACCGGCATTTAAATCTTGAAAAGAGGCCTTATTACTTGTCATCTCATACCTAGAGGAATCTTGTCTTTGAGTTTCTTCCACAGGACTATAAGAATGGTAAGCTGATGATGGAGAAGAATCTGTGGATGATGGATTTGCTTGATTGATAAAGCTATTGAGCTTATCCATATTAGAATCCCAGGTGTCTTTCTTGGGAGCTTTCGCCTGACCAGACGCCCGTTTCTTTTCACAAGCTACAGCAGCCGTAGCATAATCCATGGCTCTTTGACTAACCTCTTTAAGGGTCATGCGTTTACCACCAATACTCATCCATGTTTTTTCCTCCCTCGACATCTCCATGGCAATGGCATAAAACCCGGAGGCACATTGTTCACAGCGTTTCTTCCCCAGTTTAATCATCCATTCCGGCGGATGGTTATTGGCACGAAATGGAACGGTTTGCTTCGAAAAGTTTTCCCTTATCTGAGCCAGCAATTTACCTGCCTGATTTTTGTTTGCGGCATAGAAGGAGTCCATTTCTTTCTTGCTTCGTGTTGTGAATGAAGGACTATATGTTTTTATCTTTCGCTCCAACTGCCCATTCAACTGATAAATCAGCTCAGAATTTCCCCTTTTGATGGAATCGCTGGCTGTTTGAATCTTCTTGATGGCATCCTCATCTTTAAGTACTAACTTACTGTCTTCCTTAGCATATTTCTCATTTTCCCAGTTTCTGGCATGATTCAGCGCGAAGCCTGTTCTCAGACCGCCATCAATGGCTACACCACTCCAGGCAGAATTCAGGAAAGCAGCGGCTTTTGGCACCACTTTGATTCCAGCCTTAGTTGCACCTTTTACTATGAGGGAACTACCGGAGCCGTAACCTCCTGTCACCGCAGCATCAATGACCATGGAACCTCCCATGGCTGCACCCTGTTCCCAGATATTGGGATTATACAGGTCATCTGCTTTTTGAGCGATGAGAGAATCATGCTCACCTTCTTTGGGACCGATTTTTGGAAGCAGTCCCAATAAACTGTCATCAAATGCCTTTCTTGCAATGTAGGTAGCACTGTTCTTGGGAACTTTCTCTCTGGCCAGCTGCTCAATGATAAGTCCCTGAAATCGATTTGCCACATAGTTTTCTGCAAAGGCTGCGAGTTTCTCTGAAGATTTACCCCCATTTTGTCTGATGAGTTCCTTATAGAAGGAATCAAGAAATGTCTGATAATCCTTGGCAAATTTGGTATCTTTTCCCCATCTGTGCTTACATTGCCTGATTATGTCATCTGATGATTTCTTGTACCATTTTCCGCACACTTTCAGCTGATTGTCAGCATTTTGAAGCTGTACATCCACTGGCACGAATGGAGACTCGTTTTTCTCCAAACGATTGATAAATTCCTCGGTTTGCTTTTCTCGGAGATTTCTTACCTCCTTTACCAGCGTTGGCGCCATATATTTGCTGAAATATTGGCGGATACAGTAGTCAACTTGCGCCAAATTCTGATAATTGTTCTCTTTAGCCATTATAAAAATGATATTAAAAGCCCAGTAGCTGCTGTCGTGCCTGCTCAATGGCCTTATGATAAACTGTCATTTGCTTGGGATAGAACCTTGTTAGCCAATCATCATGAGAGATCTCATCATTGATGAACTTGATGGCTTGCTGACGAGTTACCTCAATGGCGTTTTCTCCCCTGTCTCTTCCATTGAACCAAGCCTTGGTCCAGGATCTTCTTCCTGAGGCATCAAAATAAACATAGGCTTCATGTTTGACATCATAACTCTCAACGTGTATGCTCAAATCTGACAGAGGGTCTACCACTAGGCCGTCTTGGGCAACTTGATGAGAAAGTTTTTTTTTTGAGCCTCGTTCCAGGAAGCAGGACAAGCATCATGGCGAAGCCAGGCATAGCTCAGGAAATCTTCAATGAGAAGATTCTGGATTTTCTCAGCCACTGGCAGGCTTCTACCGGTGAGACCTAGAGGATTAGCCATATCAGGAAGCTTTTCGAAGAAATAATTGCGTTCTGCAGCCTCGTATATGACATGTTTGAGGGTGGTCTGCAGTCTATCTGAGGGAGTATAGCTGCCCAATCTCAGTTCATTCATGTAGGCAGGGAGCCAACGCATCATCATCATCAGAATTTCATCCTGCTCCTTATCATAGTGAGTCTTGGGCTTTCTGCTACCCAATTGCTCTGTAGTAGGAGCTTTGTTGATACCCATTGCTGCCAGCTGCTGGATATTAGCCCAAATCATGGCCAGGAATTCCATGGGATCGATGGTGACACCATCAAATCTGACTTCCAAATGAAGGAATTGACCACTCTTGCCGATTTCCTGTCCGGCACTGATACTGGTTCCGTAAGGACAATACGCCTCGGTGATATGGCCGTACTTCACCTCGTATTTGCCATATTTGGCTATGATGTAATCTTCATGAATACTGTCATGACCTGCACCGATGACTGTACCGGTGGCAATTGAGTAGAGAGGTTTCCCACTGGTTAGAAGATCCACACCATGGTGCTCAAATTTCTGCCCACCAGTTGGATGTTGCTGCAACCCAAATCCCAACGTGGTCTGCAGTTCCTCATCATCCCTGAGGGGAAATGGCATCATGAAGCCACTTCCCGACTCAAGGAGCATATCTTTATAGTTCTTTTTCATTCAATCTTACTATTATTGTTTGTGGATTACAATTTCATACTTCTTGGACGGTTTACCACTTCTCCGTCCTCTGCAGCAATTGGATATTCCAAACTCTTATACCTATTCTCTGGCTCCATGGAAGCATTTGGCTGCTTAACTTGCGGCACATATTGCTGAGAAGGATTTTGCTGTTGTTGTTGAACCTGCTGATTTGGGAGCTGACGATTGTTGATATTCTTCAAGGTCATACCTCCCAGAAGCAGACTGGCTGCTCTTCCAAGCCACCCAAAACGTCCGAACATCATATAGGCAGACAATGCCAAAGAAAGAATATTCATCTTTGTTACAGCACCGCCTGAAACCTGATTCACAAGATGGTTCATACCTCCCATCACATTGTTCAACATGCCATCCTGGCTTCCCATGTCGGGATTGCTGGCCTGGTAAAGATTAGGAGTTTGCTCTGTCGTGGGATCATAGTAGCCACCACTTCCATTGCTGACCATACCATTACCCACGTAATTCTTACCCATTTGGTAAAGGTCGGTACCTTCACCCACCACGTTGCCTAGAGTATTCTTACTGAATTGGTAAAGGTCAACTCCTTCATTTACTACTGAATCAGCTGCATTTGTAACCGAATCATAAATACCCGGCGCTTTTTCACCAGCGACTGCTTGTCCAACCATACCACCAAGGCCGTTTTCTGTAGCATTCTTACCTCCAATGAAGTAGAGAAGAGGGTTGATGACACCATCTCCGGAAACTAAACTGTATCCACCCAGACCAAGAGCAGCATGCCAACCAAGAACTTTTGGATTCTTAGCGTAGAACTTCGCTGCTTTTTTGAAGGAATTTTCCCCCTTAGCTGCTTCTTTTGTTGCTTTTCCTGCTTGCTCTGCAGACTCTTTTGCTCTTTCGTTCACCTTTTCTGCAGCTTGTTCTGTACTATGAGCTGTTTCTTTCGGTGTTTCCTTGCCTGTTTTAGTTTCACCTTTTACAGTTTCAACTGTTTTCTTTTCTTTCTTGATAACCTGCTCTACAGTTTCCTTGCTAGTTTTAACAGATTCCTTTTCCTTGGAAATCACATTAAACCTTGGCTTAAAGGACGGAGTTGGCAGAGATTTTTCCCATGCCAGGTAGCCGCTATCCTTGAAAACCGGAGGTCTTACTGGCCTTGTCGGTATAACAGGACTTACTGGGACAACTGGCTTTCCAGGAATAGCCGGGTTTACTGAAGGCGAGGTTGTTTGTCTGGAGAAGTGACGGGAAAACCAATTCTTGACTCGTTCTGTAAAAGAAGGCCCAGACGTGGAATTTGCCACTGCAGGTTTAGCCTCTTTTGGTGATTGCTTCCACAGACCTCCCCAAAAATCCTTCATCTGAGTTTTCCATCCTGTCTTGCTCTGATGAAAGGCAGGGGTAAAACTGGGTGGTGAAAGGGATTTCTCCCAAGCACGATAGCTGGTTGGCTTTGTCGTAGCAGGAATGGAAACCTTGGCATCCTTAACGATGCCTTCAACATGTTTTGCTCCTTCTACAGCTTGTTTTCCTCCACGAAAGAGATTCTTTCCTTTTTCCAGGGCTGTTACGCCCAATTCTTTCCAAAATCCCATATCATATTGCTTTTATCAGTTAATCTGGATAATTTAAATTCACGATGGCTCTCACCTTATGGCGCATGGTCTTGGGCGTTTCTATGATACCTCCATTCACGGAAGAGCAAAGCCAAGCCTGATAGCCGGGGTTTTCCTTCACCTCTGTGGATGTCCAGTACCAGGTATCCTCAGATAAGTCGATAGGTTGCCCTCCCAGCCGCATGATCAAAGGATTGATAGAAGGGGCATTTCTTATCAGGACTCTCTGTTCTGCTACGCTAGGAATGAAATCACTTTGCCCTTTAGAATGAAAATGGAACATTTCCTGAGCAATAGGTGAGCCTGTTCCTGTATCTTGGTCGGTACTATTGAACATGGCGATGGTATTGGTGAATCCATCGTAAGACTCAATATTCATGCTCGTTCCTTGGCTCACTCCCAAAGAATCAGAGAAGGCCTCCTGGAATTCATTCAGCATCACTGCCATGGCAGGATGTTCTTCTGTAGCCTCTGTAAACACCACACCCACTGCCTTTTTGGAAGTTTGGGAGAAGTAGGTGGTCGTATCCATACAACTGTGGTCGTCACAAAGGACATACCCAACATGAATACCATAGTCCATTGGTTCATGCTCGTCACATGAAACCAACAGACCTTGGAATAAGATGGCCAACAGTCCACAAAAAATAGAAATATATGTTTTCTTCATTGTCTTGCTGCTTAAAATGTTACAATGGAATTTTTGCGCCCAGATTAATTCCGGTTTTGAACCGGTCCTTACCCCTGATGGATATATCTTCCTTGATGGCAAAGAACACACTCCATCCGTCATAGAGATTATAGGTATGTTCATAGCCTACATGGACAGCTCCTATGGCCTTATGGAAATCGCTACCTGCACTGGCGCCAATTCTGAGACTGCCGTGGTGATTTCTTCCTCTTCCAACGCAGGGCTTATAGACGGCTCCTACACCCCAGGTGTTATGGTTATGCCAGAACGACTTTCTGGTAATATGCTTTGCCTCAGGATCCTCATCATACTGGATAGAGTAGGTGGCAAAGTATTCCCAAGCGTTATGATACAGCATTTCCTTTTCATAGGAAATGGTTGACTCCAGGGTTCTTGGGTAAGAACCGCCCACGGCTATCATGAGATGGCTACCCTGGTTCTGTGCCACCATGGATGATGGGATGCCCCATGCCAATGCCAGCATACCGATGCTCTTCTTTAATATTGTCATATTGTACTTCATCTTTTATCATTTATTGTTCACGCAGAAGAAGAGAGTCAAAAGAATCTGCAGAGAGAACGTCTTCATAATCTAACTGCATGGAGATGGTTCTGCCACTGATCTGCTTCTCACTGAGTTCTATGGAGAGGACCTTGTCATTAGGGAAAGTCATCTTTTTCAAGACTGCGACATTTCTGTAACCTTTCTTAAATGACAAGCTTCTATCCAAAAGAAGCGCTGGCTTCAGCTCCACGGTTTGCTGATTGGTGGCTTTCTGAAGTTTCTTATCCTGCAGTTTAAAGCGGAGTTCATCTATGTCAAACTGCAAGTTGGTATAGTTGTCCACCGAGAAATCAATGAAAACATATTCACCCACCACGTAGATATTATTGAGACGCATCTTCATCTTGTGATGATTCGTGATAATGCCTCTATACTTGGCAGGAGAGTTCCAGACCTTCATGGCATAGGCAACCATATCGGTGGTGGACATGCTTACTTCCGGATTATGGAAGGCATTTCTCTCCACGAGTTCCACCTCCTTGTCTGTTACTGCCTCTTCCAGTTTACTGGTATAGACCAGGGCGTACTGGACTCTGTAGCGCTCTGTGATGATGGTAACGATACCCATCACCTCACCATCTTGATGATGAGAGGAGATAGGCTTGAGTCGAATGACGTTATCCAGCGGCTTGTCACCCACAATGGAATCCGTAGAAATATCCACCATACGGATAGGTTCCGATGCAGTGATAATGGAGGATACATTCTCATTCACCGTGAGACGTTCCATATCATAAAACGTTTTCTGAGCGTTGGCTCCTATACTGGCAAGGCACATCATCATGAGTGCCACCACCTTCTTTTTAAGTCTTTGCATATCAATTATTTTACTGATTTCTAAATGATTTATGATTTTGTCTTACCATGAGCAGAAGATGAGTCGATGAGATAAACCTTCGTGCCGTATTTCAGCTTGACCTTATTCTTCTTGACATTCTTACCCAAAGCATTCATTGCCTTTTGGGTGGCATTGCTCATGGCTTGTGAAGCCCAGCTTTTAATGCCAGTACCTCCAGTGGAGTTCTCCGTGAGATTGTTTCCTCCTTGTGTGGCTGAGGAAGCGATGTCCTGTGTGGTTTCTCTGAAACTGCTCATAGGAACATAAAGACCTTCCAAGCCATCCGTATCATAGAGCGAGAGATTGACCTTGAAGATTTCCTCATCAAAGAAGATACTTTCCACCTTACCCTTCACCCTCTGTTTTCCAAAGCCGCTCATCGACGCATAGAGATAGGTACCTTTACCTACTGTTATGCCATTGATTTCAATGTCATCCAAGAGGCGAAGACGAACCCTGCTGCCATCCACGGCCTTGACTTCCTCATCAATGATGGCGGAAATAAGATGACTCTTATTCTTTTCCAATCCCAACGTGTTGAAATAGGAAGAAACCTCTTTTGTCTTTTTGGTGACTTTCCCAGGAGTTTCACTGTCGGGTGGTGTTGGAGACTGGCCACTTTTGAGGCTTCCGCCTTCCGTAGTTTCCCGTCTCTCACTCACTCGATTCGTATCTGATAAGCGATAGTGGACAGACTTATCCTGCTCATCCTCCATTTCGTCTGGTGAGGCGAATCCTGCAAGGTTCCGATTCATCTCCTCCCAGGTTTGTTTTCTGCGTTTTCTTTGAAGGCGCGCTATCTCGGAATCACTCACTGGTGCCACAAAGGCATTGGAAGCAGAAGTTTGTCGCTGGGAGTTCTCTCTTACACGGCTTTGCATAGCGCGCAACTTCTTGAGTTCCTCCTGTTCAGCCTCCTGCTGTCTGATAAGTGCTGCCTCTTTCTTATTGTATTGAGACTCATATTCTTCCTTTTTATTCACTGAGTCACGGTCACTTTCCACACTGGCCAATCCGGAAAGGTCTGTAATCTTACCATACTTTCTTTCCGTATTATCCATCTTGCTTCCCAAGAGGCTATCCGTCTTGGCATCCGGCAAGGCACTGGACAGATAATCTGTAGTTTTGAGATGACCGTTTCCTGCTTCACCCAGCTCGATATTAAATGTATCAATGGCGATGTAACCAAGAAACAAGGATATCATATAGAATGCCGGAGGCATGTAATACTTGGGCTGTTTGAAATTAATCTTATTTGTCTTCATCTTATGGGCGTTCTTTAATTTGTTGACGTTTCAGAAGGGCAGAATCCACCTTCTCCACTGCGGTAGTTCTGGTTGAACCGTGTTTCTTATATGATCTTATCATATTCACCACATTGATGCCAAGGCAACCTATCACTATGGTAAAGACCAGGCCGATGAAGGCAATTCGATGATTGTTGGCAAAAGCCTGAATTCTGGCCACCAGGAAATTGATGCCCGACTTCTCTGCAAACTTCATTCCTGCCTCTTTTTCTCTGAGGTAACGTTCCTTATACTTAGGATCATCCTTGCTTGGCATTTCCTCACCTATGATCATTTTCTTCAAACTCATATATATAATAATGTATAGTGTTAATACTCTGACTTCTTTTTCTCCTCCAGGTCCTTATTCAAAAGGGTACGCCAATTGGTAATCAGGATACCATGCGGATTGTTTTCCGTCCTTGGTACTTTCTTCAGGTTACCTGCTGTCACAATCTGGCGCATGAGGATGTTGGTTCTTCTCTCTATTCTCTGCCTGCCATAATAGGTAAAGGTCAGCGAATCCTTATTCAGCCTGATACTGTCACAGAAAATACTGCAGATAGTGGAGGTTCCAATCAGATTATTATAGAATCCCTTTTCCTTCAATGCGTTATACTGTGCCAGACCGGTCTCATCAATGAGATACATGGCCTTTTCCATGGTATAACGGATATACTTGTCATCCGGGGCCAGTGTGAAGAAGAAATGGTGAAACATCTCTATGTCACTCTTGGCTTCCACATCGAAGGTCTCTTCCATCGTGGTCTGCTTCACGAGTATAGGGACGTTACCATCCAGTACATATACCTTTTTATGGGCATCACTCACCATGCCTCTGGCTATGAAGATGCTGCCCAGGCTGATAACCACGCAGCCCACCAAAAAGAGGCTGCTGATGATCATCACCATTTTGATCTTGTTTTCCAAATTCTGTAAAACTGCCATATTCTTATTATTTGATAGTGTTGTTAAGACTATTTCGGCATCAGACTCATGGCACTTTGCTTGGCAGAAGCTGCCACACCTTCACCAAAGTTTCTGGTACTGAAAGCCGTATCACCCTCAGGAATCATCCATGCTGCCAGGTCCGGCACCAAATTCAGGCACTTCAGCGACACAATGGAAGCCACCAGCAGGTAACCGCAGGTCATGAAGGCATTTTGGATATATCCTGTAATTTCTCCTTTTCCTGCCGTGATAACAGTGAGGTTCTCCACCTGTACACTGATAACAATATCAAAGAGAAGGAGGACGTAAAAGCCCACGAAGTAAAGCATGCCTCCATAGAAATGCACCGTGAGGTAACGGGTAATCCACTTAGCCCATGCACCTTCCCACTTGGGCAGCACGGAGAAAGCCCATTGGATAGGACCAAAGATTGTGAGCATACCCAGGAGAATCTGCTGGCAGAATATGGTGCTCCACCATCCGATTCTATAGATGACCAGTGCCAGGAACATAACGATTTTGTCCAAACCTATAATCAGGCCTGCAAAAATAGACCTGTCTGCTGCTTCCTGTGCCAGCTGCTCACCTTCCTGCTTCTGCTCGATATCTTCTATCTGCATGGAAGCATCCTGGACGATTTCACTCAGGATGATTTCCTTGGCAACCTTCTGAGTAGGGGCAATCTTGTGATACATGGAGTCTCGCTTCTGTATCAGGGGCATGAGTTCATTATACTTCTCGCTCACTTGAATCGCCTCTGCCTCATAGAGATCATGGGTATAGGAACCGATACAATTGGGAATGAAGGCCAGTGCATCCAAAATACTTCCATTATTGTTGGTGGATGATGGATACCAGAAGCACATGACCAGAGATATACCCAGTACCTTCATGATCTTGACCACATCGATGGGTTCGCCCTTGACGAGCATCTTGTAGGACATGGAACCGGCCACAATGATGGAAAACAAGGCTCCAAGTGCCATGCTCATCTGGAGAATGTACCAGAAGGGACCATCCGAACCGATAAAATCGGCACTGCATAGAAACTCGTTGGTTCTAAACACAACATTGTCTATGTCTTCCTCAAACAGGTCCACTCCGATGGTTTTTGAGAGGTCAGAGATATAACTTCCCATACCACTTGTGACACTGCCTGTGGAGGTGTCTAAAAATAAAGATGTAAATGCCATTATATTTCTTTTTCTATTTTTTGTTTCTAGCTTTTATCAGGGTTTTGCACCAGAAAAGCCATCCACAGCCATAGCAGCCTGCCATCTTCTGTAGGCATCCGAGGCAATAACCGTGTTGGAAGTATTTCTTTCAACCCTGGTGTTATTTTCAGAGAATCTCTTTCCTTTTTTCAATGAGTTCCAATACAGGAGTTGTTTGACCAATGTCACATTTCTCTTCACGATGTCTTGATAGATAGCCAGATACTCTCTTTTCCTCATACCCAAATCCTGGTAGGATTCATGAGTGATCTTGATGGCTGTTTCAAAACAGTTGTAGATGTTGCGCCAATTCCGGTAATCTCTGGAACTTCCGCCACAGGAAACGATATGGTTGATGTTCTTATCGAAGAGCAGCATCTTGGAGTCCAGTTTCTTCTTCTCCAGAACCCACGACAAATCAGATGCAGAGGAACGGGAAACGATATTCAACGCCTCCACCTTGGCTCGTTCCACATAATCGGAATCCACCTTCTCTGCCTCATTGACTTCCTTGGACGTATTGGCCATGACATCCGTTCGATAGGCAAGCTTGTTTCTTAGATTGGCATCTCTCTGGTAATTCTTATGCAGTGAATTGTAATACCAGGCAGGAGAGAGGACACCAGCACCCGTTTCCATGGTGGTGAACTGGTTCATGATATCCCTTTCGTGGATATAAGTAACCTCCTGTGCCTGACCATACAGGCTCACCAAGCTCAGAAGCATGGACAAGAGACCTTTCAGATGATTTCGTTTCATACTTTATTCTATTAGTTGAACATGTTCATTTCTTCCTCCAATAAGGCTGCCACCTCCCAAGGGCTTATGGGTGAATGACTTTTTCGCCTGAAGATGGTTGAAGACCCGGTGACCGGATTTCAGCCATCTGGTATAGGAATCCCTTACGATTTCCTTGATGGTTCTAGCCATGAAGATTTCCTTTTTCCAATACCCAAGTCGGATGGTCATATAAGTGTGTATATCCAAATAGGCATGGTATATACTGCTATCGATGTGGTCCATGCTTTCATTGATGTGCTTTAGAATCATCATCAGATTGGCAGTGGTGCATTCCGTTGCTCCTGTTACGATGAGCGACAATTCTCCATAGGACTTATAGAGTTCACCCACCTCGTCTCTGATATCTTCCACCGCCCTGTTGGTGGTATTCAGAATCAAAGTATCCGATGACCACACTGCGCCATGGGAGAGGATCTTGTCATGATAGGTATCGATGAGTTTCCAATATCTGGTGATATTTCTCTTGATACTCGTATAGGTGTTGACACCATGGAAGGCTGTTGCCGTTCCCTGAAGCACCAAGTCCATGATATCGAAACAGCGCTTGTACTTGTCAAGCTGTTCTGCCACCTTGCGATGGTCAGTGATTTTCTTACTGCTTTGCTTATGATACTCATAAACACCCAGTTCTGCGATAGCTCTCACCTCCAGAAGGGTTCTCACCTTCTTATGGTTGGCAATCATGGCCTCCAGGGAAGCCGGATCATTCAGTGCCCGGATAGAGGAGGGTAGGATACATATCACCAAGAGTAAAATATACCTTTTGAAAAGGCATTCCATGAAGAATCTATTCATACACTACAATTTTATTGATCATTAGAACTGCCATTATCCTGCTGCTCTGTCTTATGGGCAAGAGAGGATTTTTTCATAGCCTCCAAGCCTGCACCTTCCCAACGTCTGAGGGCATATTCGGCAATACCGTTTCTGCCGCTTCTGCTGACCACGTCAAAGATCTGTCTTTTGAGAAAGTCCAAGATGCATTCCCTCTGTGTCATCACTTTTTCGATAAGAACCAGCTGGGCAAAGATCTTGGTCAGTTCCTGTTCTACATATCTTGCAACCTGTAGGCGGTCACCTGCAAGGAGAAGGTGGATACCGTCTTCATCATCATCCTCTTCTGTCGGATTGGAAGCATAATTGTATCTCACTGAGACAGCACAGTTTGGAAGGTCTTCCATCCATTGCTTAAGTCGCATGTTGACCTCCTCTGCCCTTAATTTCTCGCTCTGGTTCATATTGAGTTTCATGACTTCGATGACATTCTCAGAACTACTGCTGGAGGTAAGCTTGAAATCCACTGACAGAACTGCGCGGTGTATGCGTACACCAAGCACATAGGTAGGCTTGCGACTTAACTTCAAAGAAGCAGTATATGTGACATTGGTTTTGGCATCTGCACAATAGCCATGTCTTACAAAGACATAGGCGTCACTCCCTTGTACCCATTCTCCCTCATCCAGCCATTGGATTTGATACATGGAGGCCAGGCTGGCCATATTGTTGGGTATCCGATAGGGACCATCCAAATTGTCACTCATATCCTTGTAGTATTCATCCAGCGCACGAGTGGCTTGGGAGAGTTTCCCCTCAGCTTCTTTGAGTTGTTCCTTGAGAAGTGCCGTTTCATAGGACAGGGTATCATACTCGCCTTGAAGTTTTTTTGCAAGGGGCAAATTCCTGTTCATCTTGGCCTGATTGATTCTCTTGACCAGATTTCTCATCTTGGTATCATTGCCCTTGATTTCGGATTTCAGGGCATTGACCTCATCTGAGAATTCCTTTTGCTTTTGAAGCAATGCCTTGGATCCATCATCTGCCGTTGGAGAATTGGACATGGCAAAGTCCTTGGACTTCGGCCATTCCAGCTTATTTCCCTGGCTGCCATTTTCCTTCCAGTTGAACGAGCCTTCTCCAAGGGTGGCTCCATCCTCACATTGGGCGATAAAACTCACAGAATTACAGCCTTCCATTTTCTTCTCATCAGCCATGGTATAATATCTTGGATGATCACTACCCATCTCTATTGAAATGGTTGGATGCTCTTTCAAGAATTTCTCATTTTCATCAATCAAGCCATTGAGACGAGCCTTCATCTTTTGGATGAAAGTTTTTTTGTCCATTGTCTGAGAATCAAAGGTTTCCTCATAAATCTCCTCTCTGATGTCCCAAGTGTCTGTCACCTTTACCTTGTAGGAGTTAAAACAGAAGCGTTCGTCATAGGAATGTTTCAAAAGTCCGCCTCCATAATGGCGCTTTCTATCCTCATGCTTCCTAGTATAGAGTATCATACACTGGTGACCAGGATGCGCCTGGTTATATTCCTGACATTTATCTGCATTCCACCCTGTGATTTGGAAAAGCTTATCTTTCACTTCCTTGTCCTCATCCTGAGAAAGGGATTTATAACATGGAATCTTCTCATAGGCTTCACGTTTTTTACCACTGGTATGAATGTGCCATGCTTCTTTCCATCTGGCATCACCATATCCCTCATAGCTAGATGGACTATATTCACATTTAACTTCCGACCCGGAATCATGCTTGTAGATATACCATCTCTCAGTGTAATACTGTCCCTGTAGTTCCTTGATGTAGGAAGAGATATATCCCGTAAGGTTATAGCCACTTGTCTGAAAGAGTTTTTCCACTGCATCTTCATTGCCTTCTCCCACCACGGCAAACAACAATTCCTTGATGTTACCGGCATCCTTAAAGGATTTATAGTGGTTTTTGAAGGACTTATACAGCTTGGTAATCTCCTTGGGCTTAGCCTTGAATATAGCACCAATCTTGCTGGCACTTTCCAGGTTGCTGTCATAGGCGGCTTTTCCTGCCTGCGCAATGATACTTCCCAGATTTTTGTAATCCTCAGCGATTTCCTCTTGGGTGATGCCTGTTCCAAATTCCCCCAATTTTCCCAGAAGCGACTTCCAGTCCACTTCTCCGAGCTGCGTCAAATCGAATATTTTCTGGAGATCTTCATTGAGAACCAAGAACCTGATGTCCTTGAAGGAAAGCTTACCATGAGTAACCACCACCTCAAATTGCTTGCAAAGATTCTCCACATTCGTTGTGGTCTTTAATAGGTAAGGACCCCAATGGATGGCATTATCCGGCTGCTTTAGCATCTTTCCTGCCACAGTAATGAACTTCGGCATGATACCGTCCTTCACCAAACGGAAGATTCTTTGGTAATAATAATTCTCCTCTGAGGCAAAGAGTCCCGGGTTACGTCTAGCGTCCCTCAACTTCTTCATGCTCTGGAAGATACCGGCAGATGCCAAGCCTGCAGACTGATAATGATCAAAGATTTTATTGATGTTACTGGCCGTATTCCCTTCCACCAATGTTTCCGTTTCATAGGCAGCAGACATAGCCGCGGCCGTCACCTTGTCTATATTCACACTGCTCCAGCTCAGTGACCAAAGAGGAGAGCAAATAAGAAAGGATAAGATGATCGATGCTAAGATTCTTTGCATGGTTCTTTTATGATGACTGTTTATAATTGAATACTTTTCTTTCCTTGAGAACCTTCTGGGAGAATTCCAGGGATTTCTGGATACCACTCAAATGCCAATCGCTCACAAAGGTTTCGATGGCGGTTCTATAGTCGGAACCCAAGCGTCTCTTATAGAACTTCAGTGCTTCTTTCTCCTGCTTCTCCGTCGTGTAGGCCATATAGCACTCAGGAGGTTCCTCCACTCCAAAGACATCGCCCACCAGACCTCTCTTGATAAAGACCTCCTTGAACGGAGACCTGCCTTCCTTGTTGTCAAGGCCATTGATTGTGAAAATCTTCTGGCAGTCATTCTCTGTAAGAGCCAGGGTTGCCTTTATTTCCGAGAACTTATCCTTGAATTTGCTCTGGTCCAGCAACATGAACACATCTGAATTGTTGACAATGGCTTCCTTGACGATGGGAGAGGAGGTGATATCCTGGATTTCCTGGGTGACCACACCCACCATTGCCCAATGTTTGCGGGCCGTCTTATAGAGATACTTGATATAGTTGGCCATCACGGGTGTGGCGATAGCTTTCCATGCCTCTTCTATGACCAGGCATTTTCTGCCTTTCTTGATTCTCATTTTCTGAGTGAAGACATCCATGATAATGAGAACGATAAGAGGAAAAAGGATAGGATCATCCTTCACCTTGTCGATCTCAAAGACAATGAATTTCTCGTCAAACAGGGATGCATCCAAGTCATTGTTAAGGATGTGTTCCTGCTCACCACCGCGATAGAAAGGCTTCAGAATGGCCGCAAAGTCATGGATTGCGAACTCAATGTTCTGCTGGACAATCAACTGCGGAATTCTTTCAAGGGCAAACTCATAATAGGAATTGAACGAAAGTTCCTGCACTCTGAGATTCTTTCTCTGTCTCTCCATCTTATCAATCTTACGCTCAATGCGAAGGAGATAATTTTTCTCTATCAACTCTGGAGTAAGGCGCTGAAGCTGATGAAGGGCAGCTTTCTTCTCTCCTTCAGTGGCAGCAGTATCGTCCAAAACAGCCTGGAGCTTATCAATGAGTCGTGCATTTCTGGAAGAAGTCTCCTTTTCCTCCATGACACGATCATAGCGTTCCTCCATTTCCTGCTCATACTGGTCATACTTACCATTCTTCTTATCCTCAAGTAGCAGCATCTCTTTCAGCTGGCTTCTTTCCTTGGTACTGAACTTTTCAAAGGGATGAAAATAGGCCTCATAATATTCCGTAATGGTTTGATTGATAATGGTATCTTCAATCTTTGTGGGATAATCTGTTCCCTTGAAAAGCTGAAAGACAAGACTTTTCAGAAAGTTCTTCTTCTCGCCAAAATTCTCCTCATACTCCAGCTCTGTTATCTTGAAGGGATTCATTGAGATGGGCTTTTCCTTGCTGTAGGAAATGTAGGTTCCCTCAAAATAGTTGCAGATTCCCTCATAGCTGTCGCCCGTATCCACGATGACCACATCTGTATCCTGCTCATAATACTGTCGCATCACGGAATTCATGAAAAAGCTCTTGCCGCTTCCACTTGGTCCCAGTACAAAGAAATTGGAGTTATTGGTATATTTCACCTTACCTTCCTTTCCAGTAATGTCAATGGGAAGAGGCAGTCCCTGTCGGTCAGTATAGTAACACTTCAGAGGCGAATTATCACCCTGCTGCTGATGCTCCTTATACATCAGGCAAAGAGCCGGCTCCGAAAGCGTGAGGAATCTGTCATAGTCCTCATTGAGTTTGAAACAGTTGCCAGGGAAACTGGCTACAAAGAGTTCCAACTGGTTATAGGCTCTCTTCGATATATGGATACTGTGCCTAGAGAACATATTCTCCAGGGAATTTGTAATCTTCTGGAAGTCTTTATCACCAGCTATCTTGATCACCATATTATAATGAGCATAAACAAGCATCTTGCCGTTTCGGGCGATTTCAGACTGAACCTTTTCTATGTCCTCAACGGCAATCTGGTTGTTGGGATTGGGAATGGAAGCATGACGGTTCTTTTTCTTGTCAAGCTTCATGACTTCCTTCTTTTGATTTGGCAAAAAGATAACCTGATTATAAACCAAGGTATCTACATCCGGGAGAGAATCCAAAGCTGAGAGCAAATCCTCTGAAAGGATGCTGTTACCCACCTGATTCTCGGAATAGGGACGAATCATGCCAGGCAGGCCTACCTGATCCACATCCAGGAGACTGTAAACCTTAAGATGGTTGTTTCCCATGCCAATCTCCTCAGCGGTAACCCTGAAGTTACTCATGGATACACGAGAATGATTGAAATCCATGGCAAAGAAACGGTCTGCAATGATTCTGCAATCCTCAGCTCCAAGGAATGAGCTTTCCACGTCACAGCCATTCAAACGGTCATGAACCTTTTGGAGCTTCACTAGAAAATCCTTCCACTTGGCAGTGTCATAACTATGTATTGTTCCACTTTTACCCTTCTGTGTAATAATCAGATAGGTTTCATGTGCCACATATGTGCGGCCATTGAAAAAACGGAAGTAGGAATCGGACAGAAAACGTTTGGCTGCAGTTTTATCCTCATGAGCTGCAATCTTGTTCATGTCAAACTGCTTGCGTACGAAAACATCCTGTTTATGCAAGGCATATCCTTCACCCAACAATTGCAGTAGAGAAGTGAAGAGATCCGTGAATTCATAATAGCTGGCCTTTGAAGCAGAATACTTTCTGATAGGGTTCTTGATTTTGAGGACAGCAGAATAATCACCACTTTTTGTATAAACTATTCCCATACCATTTACATCTTCCACACTGAAATAAATGTCTTCGAAGACCTTAGGTCTCTTTCCTCCAGTGCCAAAGGCACAAACGGATATGCCCATGCCTGCCAGTATGGCGACAAAAAGCGTTACCACTGCGATTGCTACCATGTTATTGAATCAATTTATTTTGTTATTATACCTAATAGCTTTTAGAACGGGCATAAATAAAGATGCCCTTGGGAGACTTCTTACTATGCAGGCCCTTATGCTGCTTGATGAAAATCATCCCTCCACCCACACACAAGAAAGTGGTAAGCAGGATGAGTCCAACAATGAATCCGAATATGATATAGCCAATGAGAAAGCCCAGAAGGCCCCCTCCTACAGCACCTGCGGCCCAATAGATGTATCTTCCCTTCAAACCCATGAATTCAAGGGGCTTTTGAAGCCCCTTGAAAACTGGATAATCCTGGAATCTTTCCTGGTCTATGTTACTCATATCCAAGGATTAGAGACCAAAGAACAAAGGCAGACACTGAGCTGCTGCGATGAGGAAGATACAAGCACCTACAATCATCATGATGCTCTTCTTGACATCCTGCTCCTCGTTGTTCATCTTCACATACACACTGATGGCACCAATCATGGCCACGATACCGGCAATGGCGTAGCACAAGTTGGTCACAACAGGTACATATCGTTTCAAGCTCTCAGTGGAGGTTTCGATAGCAGCGAGACCTGCATCCACATCCTGAGCAAAAGTTGACACGCTCACAAAAAGGAGCATCATTGAAAGCATACCCATACGAGGGTTCACTACGAAAGCCTTGGCTTTCTTAACTGTGGCTGCGGCACCATTTCTTGCGCCACTAACCAAATTACTGATTACTTTGTTCATTGTTTGTCTTAGAATAATTAAATGAATATATGTTATATTTTTTTCTACCATAAATGGTCTGTTACTCCATATCGGAAACCGAAAAACGCAGGGAATACAAATGTTGCCGAAGCCAGGAATATCAGGCTTCCGATGAGTATCAGAACACTCTTGGCAAATCCATCCTCACCTGTCTGCAGCTTGATGTAGATGTTGATAGCGCAGTAGAAGCTCAAAAGAGTGGCTATGACATACGTAAGCTGTGCCACGTAGGAACACATGGTGAGTACATAAGTCACCATATCGTAAAGCCTGCCGGTGCTTCCGCTATAATCGGTTGTTCCACAATTGGCCATCCCCAGTTGGGAAATGGACAGCAACAGGAGAAACATGGCTAGAATCTTGACTTTATCCTTCATACGAAATGATATTTATAAAGACATGTTGGCAAGACTCTCTGACATTTGATCCAACAGCATTTCACCCTCTATCATGTGTTGACGGAAATCCTCGGATGCCAATTCATGCTCGGCATCGGCACGATAGGTGATCATCTCATTCTTGGCATTGCGAATTCTCTCATACACCTCACTCGTCTTCATGTTCTTGATATCTTCAACAGTCATATAGGTGCCTTCATTATGAGGTTGGCCAGATGCCGGTTGAGAGTCACCAACTTCATGTGATAAAGGATGAAGGATATTGTCCTCGTCCACATCCACAGGTTGTTCCTCTTCTTCATGCTGAGTTTCTTGCTCCTCAGCAGTTTTGATAAACTCTACATCATCCTTCCTGATCCCTGGATTGATTTTCCTCAGATCCATGAAAATGACCACGGCATAATAAAACACCAGAATGAAGGTCAATACTAAAGCAAATATGCTAAATGTTCCCATTTTTATTTTATTGTTAAATTCCTGAATCGGCTGCAAAGGAACAGAGTTTTTTTGAGATAGAGGGGATAAAAAAAATTAAACTTATTTTTTAACTAAAATATGGGCATTTATGTAAAAAAACGGGCTATGAAGTGTTAAAATTAAGGTGTTTATTTAGCAGCTATTTTGGCATAAGGATGGAATTTTCGATAACCGGATTGGTTGATTTGAGATTTTTCTATTTAACTACTTCGTTTTTGTCATGCGGGAAAACCTCAATTTTTCAATACCATCTCCAGGCTGTCCTTCACCGCAGGCTTTTTTCTTTGCAAAGGTATGGTTGTCCTGGCAGACTCCAAGCACCACCTAAAGGATTAGAAGCATAAAACTTGTTTCGGCAGCCTTCCGCAATCAGAGATTGGGTATTCCGAAAAAGTTTGATGTTTCTTGCTTGGCTTTCTGCCTTTGGTGGACAAGCCATCTTTTATGCACGAAAAAAGGCATAGTGGTAAAGGTTACGCTGGAATGTAATTTTTAAAAAAATCTCGGATTTTCCCAAAACAAAAGTCCTAAAAAGGCTGGGTTTCAGGAAATCTAGAATATATTTTTAATGTTGAACTTTTAAATAGTAGAAATCATGGGAAAAGTAATTTCACCAAATGACAAGGAGTTTGCAGACGTGTTCTCACGTTTCGTTAATGGCAAGATGGGTAGTGCTCAGCTCACCGGAGAAGAGTTGGCTAATGACCATCGTTACTTAGTGAATGAGAAATTCAAGGTGGCAATGGCATTCATTGACAAGCTCGCACAATGCCACGAGCACGGATGGTATGACCCACGTGATGAGTGGGCATGTACATTGGCGGCATCCATCATGGAGGATTTGAAGGAGAAGCAGCTTTATTATTCACAAATAGAAAATCAGTAGGACTATGGCGAATTGGGCACAGGTCGGATACCGAATTGAAGGTAAGCAAAAGGACCTCCAGGAGATTTATGAGCTTTTCGGAGAGTTTGACAAGGGTGAAAGAAAGCCATTTGATGAGCTTTCTGCCAAGAATTGGGAAGGTAACATCGCATGGGCTTTGGGAGAAGACATCAAGGATTACTATCTCAGAGGTTTCATCCAAAGTTGTGAAATAGAGAAGGGGTTACTCACCATCGAGGCAGAGGAGGCATGGGGAACTTCGGATTTCCGTCATATTCTTGAAAAGCACTATGAGGACATGAAGGTTTATTTCATGGTGGAAGAGGAAGGAAACGAAGTTTATGCCACGAATGACTCCGAAGGCAAGTATTTCAGTTGCCGTTTCGTGGTGAACTCATGTCTCGATGGTTCATATGAGTGGGAGTATTTCAATACGGAACAGGAAGCACTCCAGTACATCGCAGAACGCTTGGAACTTGATTCCATCACCACCGAGCAGCTGGCAACATGGCAGGAATGCCACGTGAATGGGGATGATTACATGAATTTCAATCAATACAAAATTGTAGCATAAAAAAGGTAACGGAGAGGTTAACCACCTCTCCACATATAATAAGGTATGGAATACATCGATTTTACGAAAAAGAAGATTGAACTTCACAAAGAAATTGAAAATGCCATCAAGAACATGATGGCGGAAAAGGGTGTAACGGAAATTGACCTCACACAGGATGAGGAGCACTATGATGCGGGATGGGTGATTAGAAGAGTTGAAAACGCCAGTGAACTTGAAGAAGTACAGGTGGCATACATCAAGCTCTATGGCAATAGCCTTTTCTACAAAGGCGAGAGTGCTTGGGAGATAGATGAAGAATGGATACCATTCGATGTCACGGACAATATATTAGCTGGTTGCATTGACTCGGTTTATGATGCTATCTATCAGAGAATCTGATATTCAGATATAGGGGCAGGGTGAGAAGCGCCTGCCCCTTTTTATGGGCGGTGCTGCCTATATACTTTCAAGTGGTATATAGGCAGCACGTTTTTTGTATCTACGACGAATAGAAAAGACATGGTAGCTTAGGTGAACCTTATGCGAGTCTTTTCTATTTTAAATATGCCCTTTCCTATTTATTAAAATATTTGATTCCGCCTTGCTGAATCACCAAGCCTTTGGCATTCTTACTAACCTGCATTCCCAATGAATTAAACAACTTACGAGCCTTCACAGGAGTGGTGCGGGCCAATTCGGTAATGCTTGTATTTACATTATCTACACTATAAATAATAGTCTGTTCCTGACCGTCTTTAGCAGTATTCACTGTCATATAGAGTTTTCCGTCCAACTTGATGAAATGGAGGTCATAACTGCCATCTGGCAGGTTGACAATTTCTTCGCCATCCTCTCCTATAACTGAGATATAGCTTTCGTAGGCCTTGTTTTCTCTACTGATAGAAATGGCTACAGGAGTGTTTCCTGACAGGCCATTAATTTGGTAAGGAGATTCAGAATTCTGTACTCCACTGT
This sequence comes from Prevotella sp. Sow4_E9_plate, assembly GCF_052116205.1. Lineage (NCBI taxonomy): Bacteria > Pseudomonadati > Bacteroidota > Bacteroidia > Bacteroidales > Prevotellaceae > Prevotella > Prevotella sp. Sow4_E9_plate. Next base: position 35,228 of record NZ_JBQKLN010000006.1, read on the forward strand.
TGCCATCGGATGCAACTTCTCTGTAAGATTGGGTAACAAACTCAAACTTTTCATCCTGGTTAAAGAGGTTTTGAGTAACATAGCTATCAAAACTCTCAGCACAGTTTGCGTCATAATCCTTCAGGGAGATTTTCTTCAGTATAGGAGTGAACACCTCACCTTGAGCACTGCCTTCATTCCATTCAATATTGGAATCATCTACCTCAAAATCTACTCTAGCTACAAAGTGCATATACACCTGATTGGACTTTTTGTCATAATATCCAAAATATTTGAAAACTTTGGACAAACCATCAAATTCATTGCTATGATAATCATAATCGTCCACAAAATACCAAATTCCCTGAGCATCTGCAAACGGAACAAATTCAGGACCATAGCCATAGTGGGATACTTTTTCCTTTATAAATGTGGCGAAATCATCAAAGGTTTCTAAAGGCTTGTCAGGTGTAAACGAGTCTCCATTATCTAATGATTCCTTCATTGTTAACTTATTGACTGGGAGAGATGCGGTATATGTCTTAGTTGGATAATACTTTACCTCCTTAAGAGGAACCTGAATGGTTCTCTCTTTGTTGAAAACAGTGTTGTAGAAGGTAATTTCATACTTACCATTCTGTTCATCTTTTACCAAGGAATACGGAATTGTCTTCTGACCTACTGTAAAATTCTTGGTGATGAAATCAAATTCACCGACAGCACTTGCCACTTCTGTTTGTGCTCCTGCAACCATGGCAATGGCTGAGAATGCTGATACTAGTAGAGTTTTCTTCATGACTCTTCATTTTTTTGATATGAGATGCCCCTCTCATACCGGTTATTTTGATGTTTAATCTGCACTGCATTGCAAGTCGTAGGGGGCAAACGAATCTTATGATGAAGACAGAGATGACAACGCCTCACAAAGACACTGCAAAAATACATATTTTTGTCCTAACAGCCAAATATTTCTCATCGTTTTACATACTTCCGTATCAAATAACCTTTAAGTTATACTTGACTTGGATGATTTAGGGAAGCACTGACTGTGGGGGTAAGTCAAATACCATCTAATGAGAGCATCATGGTTCAGATGATATGGAGGAAATTAAATTTAATATAAATCTTATCCTATTTTACTCTTTTCTACCTGATATTTTGTATCTTTGCAAACAGGTGGCATCTTGCCATCTGAATCATCATCTTGAGTTATGAGAAAAATCATATTCATCGTATTAATAACAGTAAGTATTATGATGGAAGCTAAGATTCGCAAACCTGCTGTAGCAGGAAGTTTTTATGCTGGCGATGCCAAAGAACTCCGCCAGGATGTTCAGAATTGTTTCTCTAGGTGCAAGAACCCTTTAATGGAGAATGTACAGGCAGTAATCGTACCTCATGCCGGCTACGTGTTCTCTGGGGTGACTGCAGCATCGGCATTTGCTGCCATCAATCCGGATGCTGAATATGAGCACATCTTTCTCCTGGGACCTAGCCATCATGTGTATTTGGGGAAGGCATCAGTAAATATAGGTGCTTCTGCCTATGCCACTCCTCTGGGAAATATTCCTGTAGATACCGCTCTCTGTAAAGACCTTATGAAAAAGAGTGATGCTATTACTTATGCTCAAGAAGCACATGAGAGCGAACATTGCCTGGAGGTGGAACTGCCATTTCTGCAATATCACATGAAAAAGATACCATCCATTGTTCCTATCATCATTGCCACGCAGGAATTGACGACCTTGAAGAAGATTGCTGATACCCTGAAGCCCTACCTGAATGAGAAGAATCTTTTCGTTATCAGCAGCGACTTCTCGCACTATCCTGCATACAAGGATGCTGAGATTGTAGATGGACTTACAAAAGATAGCATCATGACAGGAAAGGTAGCAGCATTTGTGAACGCCACCCTTCACAACCAGGAGCTTGGCATTGACCATCTGGCAACGAGTGCATGTGGCATGGCTCCTATTGCCACATTGTTGATGATGACAGAAAATGATGCAAAGATCAAGCCACATCATGTTATGTACTGCAACTCCGGTGATTCCCCATATGGAGGAAAAGACAAGGTTGTAGGGTATCATTCTTTTGTTTTTACTGCCGAAACCTGTGGTTTTGATTTAACTTCTAAAGACCGAAAGATGCTCAAGTCTATCGCTTATCATACCATCAAGGCTACTCTTGAAGGTAAGAAGTATGAGCCAGGCAAGTTATCTGATGTTCTTCTTACAAAGTGTGGAGCCTTCGTCTCTCTGCACAAAAAGGGAAGACTCAGAGGTTGCATCGGCCATTTTGGCGAAGACATGCCACTATATCAGGTAGTTGAGCACATGGCAAAGGCGGCAGCCTTTGAGGATCCACGCTTTTATGGGGTGACCATGGAGGAACTGGATGATATTGATATCGAAATCTCAGTACTCACACCGATGAAACGCATCCAAAGTATAGATGAGTTTGAACTGGGCAAGCAGGGTATTTTCATACGCAAGGGCTATCATACGGGTACTTTCCTTCCACAGGTGGCTGATGAAGTATCATGGACCAAGGAAGAATTCCTGGGGCATTGCTCTCAGGATAAGGCTGGAATAGGTTGGGATGGCTGGAAGACAGCTGAGCTTTATACTTATGAGGCTATTGTATTCTAGTAGCCGATATTCAGATGATTGTGTAATCATGAAATGGTTTGGGTATGAAAGAATGTTGTTTTTATCAGAAAGTTGATGGGGGAGGTGAGTATACTTCTGATACAGTAAGGTGCGAATTATGTCCCCACTGTTGTGTTATCTTGGAAGGCAAGCATGGAAAATGTGGCAGCAGATGGAATTTTAACGGAAAGCTTTACTCTGTTGTTTACGGTAAACCGTGTGCTTTGGCAGATGATCCTGTAGAGAAGAAACCGCTGAATGAATTCCATCCCGGAACCCGATGTCTGTCTCTGTCCTGTACAGGTTGCAACTTCCGTTGTCTCAACTGTCAAAACCATGATATCTCGCAGGTACTTCCGTCTGCTGTAGATTTCTACGAGTTGTCTCCATCTGATATTGTAGATATTGCAGTCAAGCATCATTTGCCGGGCATTGCCTATACCTACACGGAGCCGCTTACCTATTATGAGTACATCTATGACATCGCCAAGGAAGCTCATTCCAGGGGGCTTTGGAATATCCTGGTATCTGCAGGTTATATCAACCCGGAGCCTCTTAGGGAGATAGTTTCACTCATTGATGCTGCCAATATCGACCTCAAGGCATTCTCTGAAGATGTGTATCAGAAGCAATGTGGCGGTCATTTACAGCCTGTTCTGGATACGCTTCTCACAATGAAGGAAACTGGTGTGCATCTGGAGATAACAAACCTGCTGATTCCTGGGGTTAACGACGGCGAGGGCATGATAAGAGATATGTGCAGTTGGCTCAGAGACAATGGTTTGGCCGATTGTCCTCTTCATTTTAGCAGGTTTTTCCCACAGTACAAGATGCAGGATTCTATACCTACACCTACTGAAACTCTGTTTACTGCCCGAAGGATTGCACAAGAAGAAGGGATTAGAAAAATATATTTAGGAAATATTTAACACAAAAAATATAGATTGAAATGAACAAAACAGCATTAATTACAGGAGCCAATAAAGGTATTGGCTTGGGAATCAGTAAGTATCTCGGGCTAAGTGGCTGGGATATCATTATCGGTGCGCGCAATGAAGCAAGAGCCTTGGAGGCTATGAACAAGTTGAAAGATGCAGGATGTACAGTGCTTGGTTGGGTGAAAATTGAACTCTGTGATCTCGACGGCATCAGTTTGGCGGCAAAGGAGATCAATGATAACTATCCTTCGCTCAATCTTCTTGTGAACAATGCCGGTATTCCTGGTGATATGTCGAAGACCAGCTGGGAGACAGACATGAAGGATATCAAGGAGACTGCTGACGTAAACTACTTTGGCACCTTGGCCGTGACTCAGGCCCTTCTTCCGCTCATCAAAGCCAACAAGGGTAGAATCGTCAACATCACAGTTCCTAGTGAAATCAGTCCGTATTGGCATCCTCTGGCTTACGTGGCAAGCAAGGCTGCCCAGAATGCCATGATGGGTGTGATGGCAATGGAGTTTGAGCAGAACAACATACCTGTTGAGATTTTCAGCGTACACCCTGGTCCAACTACCACTGATCTGAATGGCAACATGGCTTTGCCTGGTTTCCATACAATTGATACAGTAGGCGAAAAGTTTGCAAAGCTCATCAATGATGGACAGTCCCATAATGGCGAATTCATAGAATTGTATCCTATCGTGAAGGAAGATTAACGAAGGATTATCATTTCCATAAGAACTAATAGTGATGTGATAAATTTACAGACAAAGCTAACATTTGAAAGTGAATTAATGTATAGATAATAGAATAGCAGAATACTACCAATGGCTGAAAGATAACACAGCTATTAGAGAGGATAAAGGTACAGGATGGTTTTCTGTATCTACACCTTTTGTGGGGTTATTTAATGACAATATAGAAATTTTTGTCAAGAAAGAATCCGAGACCAAAATTTTACTTTCGGATGATGGTGAAACCATTGAAAATTTATTTCTTTCGGGAGTAGATGTTTTACGTTCTCAAAAGCGTAAAGATTACATACAAAAGGTTGCCAATAACTTTGGCATAAAGATAACATCAGAAGAAGAAATTGTCACAGAATCCAATGGCGCTGATTTTGCAAGAAAAATGAACAATTTTATGTCTGCTATATCGTCAATATCGGATATGTCAAGGCTTACAAATGATAAATAATAGAGGAGCGGTGCATAGCATTGCTCCTTTCTTTGTCTCTGAGGTATGTGCTCATATTGCTTTTTAATCCATTGAACTTAGTTATGAAGAGATTCTTTTGGCTTCTCTGGAAAGGCAGTAGGCGGTATTGAGTTCCTTCGACCTATCTACTGAGGAAATGACGGATGCCTTGCCTTTGCTTTACCAGAGTGGTTACCTGACCATCAAGAAATATGAACCGATGTTTCAATAATATACGACGGGCATTCCAAATAAGGAGGTATGCGATGGACTGCTCAATTCATTTGAGTAACATCGGCAGAGCTGATGCCGTGATGCACATGCTCTGCAAAGCCTTCATGATGACTTCTGTCTCTTTCTTGCGGTCGCAGAAGTATTCTGCTCCCTTATATCCGTAGATAACAAATGGGTTATTCAGCTGTTCCATAATGATTTATATCTATTACATGTTTTATGTTACATGTTTTGTGAAATGAAAACATACTACTTTTTTATGTAACTATTGCCACTTCTTTTCCTAATAATTTTTAAAACTTGCATTTTGCCTGTTTTACTCCTTTGTTTCTATCATATTTTCCTTTAAATAACTAAAGATATTTAAATATTTAGCCTGAAATTTGGCGATAAATAAAGAAATAACTATATTTGCATCATGATTACGGAATATGGTATAGAGGCAAAGTCTAATTCTGAGATTATATCAGAATTGGGAGGGCGATTCAAGCAATATCGTCTGTTCAGCAATCTCACTCAGAAAGAGGTGGCTGTAAAGGCTGGTGTGAGCATTTTCACCATTAGCCAGTTTGAAAAAGGCGAAGCTAAGAACATAGGCTTTGGCACTATTCTTTCTCTGTTGAGGAGTATCGGATTCCTGGAGGAAGCAGAGAAACTCTTGCCGCCACTGCCAATGCTGCCTAGCCAAGTGAAGAAAATGAAGGAAAAGAAGGAAAGGGTAAGACATGAAAGATAATGTTGTGCTGGTAAATTTGTGGGATAAGAATGTGGGCTTGTTGTCTTGGGATGACAAGCGCAGCTGCTCTGTCTTCCAATTCGACCAGGATTTTATTCAATATGGTTGGAATATTGCTCCATTGGTAGCACCGTTGGATTCTGTTTATGTCCAAAGAACTTTCCCTATGTCTGGAAACAGAGAAAAACTTTATGCAGGTTTGCCTGAGTTCATAGCAGATTCTCTGCCTGACAATTGGGGAAATGTGGTTTTCCAGAAATGGATGGAAGCCAATCATTTGCAATCCAAAATGGTAAATGCAGTGGATAGACTGTCTTTCATCGGTAAGAGAGCAATGGGTGCCTTGGAATTTCAGCCTGCTCATATCCAGGAGGATGCATCTGTAAATATAGAATTGGCTTCGCTTTATGAACTTGCCAATAAGATATTTCTGGACAGGCAGGATGTAAGCATTGATATGAGCAACAGCCTTATCATGGAAGATCTGTACAAGGTGGGAACTTCCGCTGGTGGTCAGCGTCCTAAGGCGATTATTGGCATGGATGAAACTACGGGTATTATTCGTTCTGGTCAAGCCGATTTGCCAGCCAACTTTAAACATTATATATTGAAGTTTGATACAAGCAGGAAGAATGAACTTCCTTTTACCAGGGTAGAAATGGCTTATTATCTAATGGCCAAGGATGCCGGTATTAACATGATGCCTTCACGTTTGATAGAGATTGAAGGAACCCAGAATTTCCTGACCCAACGCTTTGATAGAGTGGAGGGCAGAAAAATATATACCCAGACTTTAGCTGCCATGAGTTCCTTGGCTGATGCTTACGAAGATTTGTTTGTTGTGGGTAGAAAACTGAATTTGTCGGCAGAAGAGCAGAGTCAGCAATATAGGAGAATGGTGTTTAATGTTCTTGCAGAGAATGTTGATGACCATACCAAGAACTTCTCATTTGTGATGTATCCCAACGGAGAATGGCATATATCACCAGCTTACGACATCGTGTTTTCTGCTGATCCAGATTCACATTTCTATCGTTACCATGAACTTACGGTTCTTGGCAAGCGAAAGAATATAACGAAGCAGGATTTGATGCTTTTTGCACAAAGACAGGATATCAGAAATGCTTCTAGTATCATAGAAGAAGTGGAAGACGTGGTGATGAACTTCAAGTCTTATGCCGAGAAAGTGGAAATCGATGAGCGTTGGATACGCAAGATAGAACGGATTTTGAACGAATAAGAAGATAGAGGAGAATTAAAAAAGATAATCAGAAACAGAAGCTTAGGATGCAATCTGTTTCTGATTATCTTTTGTTTTGAGTCTTTGAGGTTATTATCTGGCCATTTGGTATATCTTTACGATATCAGCTGCATGGAGCACCTTCAAGGCACCGATAGTGATGGTGTCATTATTGGTGCATTTTTGTGCCATTTCTTCTATCTGGGTGTCTGTTACATCCTTGCCGATAAGGGTATGGATATCAGTTGGCATACCGATGGAAGCGAAAAAACGCTCCATTGCCTTGATGCCGGTTTCTGCAGCTTCTAGGGTTGTCATGCCTTCAGTGTCAACGCCCATGACGTTCTTGGCGAAACGTGCAAAGCGTGGCAGATTCTCATGACAGGTATATCTTGCCCAGCTAGCCCACATGGCTGCAAGTCCTGCACCATGGCTTACGTCAAACAGGCCAGAAAGCTCGTGCTCGATGGCATGGGTAGCCCAATCGCTTGAGGTTCCACAGCCAGTCAGGTCATTATGAGCAAGAGTTCCAGCCCACATGACGTTAGCTCGGCTGACATAATCTGTTGGATTAGCCAGAGCCTTAGGTCCTTCCAGCATACAGGTGCGCAAAATTGCCTCGGCTATGGCATCTGTCGTTTCCATATCGTCATCCTTACTGAAATAACGCTCCATGGTGTGCATCATCATATCCGTGATACCGCAGGCAGTTTGCCAGGCAGGAAGAGTGAAGGTCAACTCCGGGTTCATGATGGCAAACTTGCATCTGAATTCATCCGTACAATAGTCCTTCTTGAGCCAGCTTTCCACCTCATCATTGGTAATCACAGAGCCATCACTCATCTCGCTACCGGCTGCAGGGATGGTGAGAATACAGCCGATAGGCAGATATTTGGTTGCATGGTCCTTATGCTCATAGAGGGTCCACACGTCTCCTTCATAGAAGCGGCCCGAAGAGATGGCCTTACTGGAATCGATGACAGAACCGCCACCCACAGCCAGAATGAAGTCAACGTTTTCGTCCTTACAGAGTTGGATACCCTTTCTAACCAGGGACAAACGTGGGTTAGGCTTCACGCCACCCAGCTTGACATAGGATATCCCGGCTTCCTGAAGTGTTTGCTCTACCTTTGCCAGAAGACCAGAACGGATGGCACTCTGACCTCCATAGTGGAGCAGGATTTTTGAGCCTCCGTACTTTTTGACGAGTTCTGCTACCTGTGTTTCGGTGTTACGACCGAACACCACCTGAGTGGGTGCATAAAAATTGAAATTCTTCATATATCTGCATTTAATTGAATACGTTATACTTATCGTCTTATTTGATGAGGTGAGAAGGATGGGCCACATCAGTATATATCAGATTCTTCTGAGGTTTGATGCCCTTCTTCTTGAAGAGTTCTCTCACCGTGACGAATCGGTAGCCTCTCTGCTTCAGTATAGGGATGATTAGATCCACTGCTTCCACGGTTGCTTCATTTCCCTCGAAGTCATGGAGCAGGAAGATGAGTCCGTCCTTTACACTTTGGTTCATTCGCCTTACTCGTTCATCAGCTGAGACAGAAGATACCCAGTCCTCACATCCTTCGCCACAAATAAACCCTAGACTGATGTTGTCATACATGGCTTGGTTGACATTGATATAGGGTGGACGGAAAAAGACTGGCGATTTACCAACATATTTCTTAACGAGAGAAGAAGTAGTCTTCACTTCATAACGGATGGAATCAGCAGAGAGTTGTGACATGGGGCTATGTGTGAGACTGTGATTCTCGATATCATGTCCTTCCTTTTGAGCACGAATCATGACCTTGGCACTCTCCTGGGTGATGTTTTTTCCTATCACGAAGAAGGATGCCTTTACCTGATGTTTCTTGAGCACATCAAGCATATGAACTGTAGTGGTTGTGTTCGGACCATCGTCAAAGCTGAGTGCCACAAGCTTTTCCTGAGCCTGAGCCATCCCAATCTGAAGGCTCAGAAACAACAAGAATGATAATTTCTTCATTTTCATCGTTAAGTGTTTGTTGCGATTATGAGGCAAAGATAAGAAAAATATATGAATGCAGTATCTCCATTGAATTATTTTTTTGATTAATTTGCCCTTTTTAAGGGGTATGAATGGCCTTTTTCTACAAATCAACAGTTAAATAACGCAAATATGTCAAATAAACAGAACTTTTTTCTTTCTTTTTCTCTTTCTTTTATACATTTTCTTTATCTATTTCTTTCTTACTGTTACCAATAAGTGTACCTGATAACAGCTCTTAATGAGATTTGGCGGCTTCAAGAATTCTGTCTATATTTGCAGGCAAAAATCGGAGTATATCAAATTTTTAGGAGTGTATGAAAAGAGAAGACAGCAAGTCGGCCGATCTCATGCTCAGAATGTATGAGTCGGTCATCTTCCCGGGAAAGTGCATACATCTTACAGGGGAGAAAAGAAGAAGTCTGCGTTCTGTATGGGCGTATGATATTTCCTATCTATATCCACGCATGGAAGATGGAATAGCTTGGATGAAGTTCGGGCTATTTGAATCTCAAAAGCTCGATAGAAAGGTGCCATTCTACAATAGGCAGCAGGAACTGTTTTTGAAGATGGCAGAGAAGAGCAGCTGGATTGAGCAGTTTGTAGAATATCCCGAGGAGATTGTATATGAGGAGGAATTCACGCTTACATTCACTCCCGACTATATGATAGTCTTGGAGGATGGAAGTGTAGTGATGGTGATGCTGCTGCCTTACCATCTTTTCTCTACACAAACCGTACAACGCAAATGGTATGCCCTGATGGAATATTGCAAGATTCATGGCTATGGATGCGTACTGTTTGACATGGAAAGGGGTATCAGTTTGAAATGGTTGCTTCAGTTATGGGAGAAGAAGGACATGGAAAAGTTTGAAAAGGAAGTACTGGAAGCAATGGATGCAAGAAAGAGCCATTGGATAAACAGTATCACCCTGGACAAGATCATGAAGAAGCATGGTGCCAATCTTTGTGACATTCAGGTTCTTGTTTTCAGGAACAGGCTCCTCTATGTTCCCAAAGATCAGAAAAGAAAGATAGGACTCATCAGGCAACATTCTGATGATATGTTTGATTCACAACAAATTATAGACGCTCATGACAAGGATTATCACACATCGAGAAGAGACTCATTACGAGTTAGCTGCCAACTCTGAAAGTTTGGAGTTCTGGAAGACATTAGGCTTCAGGATTATAGGAACGAGGGAACGAGAAGACGAGTTCTATCTAAGAAAGACTTGTTCCTTCGGTATCAGGCAGCAACTGGGTGGGCTTGCCATCATACAGAGCAAAGGAAAGGAGGGTATAGCCAACAGATGGGGGTGTATTCTGCTAGCTTGCCGATTTCAGAAGATTGAGTTATTTGCCTGTGATGAAGGAGAAGGGGTTCAAAAACTGCATTTCGTCGGTTACAAGGAGGGAGAAATGGAGATTTACGAATTTGATGGCAGCAAGCCCACCAAGATTTTGGTACTGAAGCAGCTCTCAGCGTGATGTGATTTTTCTATCATGTTATTGTTCTTCCACATGGAGAACCTCACCCTCTTTATATCCTGGTGGCATGCCTTCACCGATACGCTTTTTCCGTGCAAAGGTAAGGCCGCTCTGCCAGATACCAAGTACCGCTCCATGCGAGCTATGAAGCAGGAATCTTTCTTGGCAGCCTTCCGCAATTCCGTCGGAATGGGGTATTCCAAGAAAGATTCCAGCTTCATTACTTGGCTTTCTGGCCTGTGAGCAGCCAAATGGGGGGCACGAAAAAGGCTATGGTGTGAAGGTTATGCCGGAATGTCATAAAAAAAGTTCGATTTTCTGTGGAAGAACAAGTTTGAAAAAAGGCTTGTGTTCAGGAAATCCAGAATTTTTTCTTTTTGAGGTCAGTTCAGAGGCAGAGAAATCAATATGGGGTCAAACAGGTTGATGGAGTGGACGAAAATGGATTGGCATCAGATTTTGAGGAGAATATACGGCAATGATGTATGCATCCGTACACATGATGTAGGTATATTCCACAAGTGTTAAAATATAAGTTTAATTGTGCAGAGGAGGTTGATATGGAATAAAACCCTTACCTTTGCATGCACAAAAAAGGATAGAAAGAATGAAAGCAAAAGAGATTATCTGGAAGGAGATAAGCGTTTTGCCACATAGTGCAAACGCATATCCAAAGGGAAAACCCTATAAGGGACAGATGATGATGGGGAGGGTATTTCCCGTCAGTAAGGCCCAGGCTATGGCTTTTGTAGAGATGGGATGTTGCATAGCGGAAATGAACTCCGAGGATGTAAGCATCGTAGAGAAACTGCTTGAGAAACACCACCTGGAGGGAAAATACCGATATGTGGGAGATAAGAGTTTCGTGAAACTCATCAATCAGAGCGATTTAGACAGAGCATTGAAGGCGGAGTATGCCTTTTAGGTGAGTTGGATACAAATAAAGCCCCTTGACTCCTTTCGGAATACAAGAGGCTGAACCAAAGGAATTTCCTTGAGATGAAATGTGGAAGTTTCACAGCGCAAAGATACAGAAAATATCTTGTAAAAGCAAAAGAAATTGCAGATAGTTTAGGATTTTGAAAGAATATTAATAACATTTACAAAATATTGAATGATATGAAGAATCTAATGATGGCAGTGGTGATGCTTATCACCTGTACAACAAGCATGGCACAAGGAATCCAGGAACCTGAGTATATCGGTCAGGTGGCACTGGTGCAATCAGACAGCAGCCTGGTAGTCCTGGTAAAGGAAGAGGCAGAAATGAAGACCAAGACCTCTGGATTTGGATACATTCCTATTCCGGGAAGCAGTTTGCTGGACAAGGGTAAAACTTTCTTGAGAGTAAAAGGTGATACTTCACCTAACAAGATAGCCAAGGGAGAGGTACAACTCATTGTAAGAGTGAAGGACCACAACGAAGATCCGAAGAACTCCATTGGAGTGTTCCAGTTTGAGGCCAAGAAGAAAGTGCGCAGATTCACGCTTGCCGAAGCGGGATTACTTTCCGGCATGAAGGCAACAACATCCTTCAATACCATTCCTTACGAGGCAAAGAAGATTGGGGCCAGTTCATATATGGTAACCATTTTGAACCTGCAGCCCGGAGAGTATGGTGTGACCACAGCAGATTTCACACATATCTCTACCTTCTCTGTACAATAAACAGAAGTTACACTTTTAATACTGAAGATTATGGGAGCAATATTCTTATTTCTGTTTTTCATGTGGCTTTTCAAGGGATTTGGCAAAGCCATGAGACATAGCGGTGATACCTTTCACCCAGATAAATAAGCCAGTAGGTAAAGTTCAACAATTTTTCATATACTCCTCAGCCCACCAGGTCCTCGTGAGAAGACCGGTGGGCTTTTCTTGTATCGTTTTTTTAAGACCTTTCCCTAAAACTATTCCTCAGCAGCAGTAGCAGAAGGTCCCAGTATATCGTCATTACAGATAGTGCCAACGTCATTGGTGAGGGCATATCATGCTGTCATTTTTTCCATAGGTCTCCATCTCGATACGTATGCCTGATGTCGTAATACAGGACCAGTGCAAGGACCGCAATCAAGATGACAAGGACAAGCAGGGGGATAAGGATAGAACTTCTACTCATCCTACTTGAAAACATGATGAATTGTTTCATTCTTATCCTGTACAAACGCTCTCAGATTGGCGTGCCCCTTGTATATGATGCTGTAATCCGTGACCTTTCCTGGGTTACGTCTCTTGAGAGTAAGGGCTATGGTTCTTCCCACCACCGTATTGGGGAAAAACATATATACCTCATCATAATCATCACTGTCCACCACCATATGCATGTAGTTGCTCACATGAGACATCACGATGCAGGCATCATGTTGAGGAAGGCGGAATTCCCTGGAACCCTTCAAGGTATAGAATGCCAGATAATCCATAAAATCATAAAACAGGCAGCATGCCTGATACTCCTTTGCCTTAGGACTGCGCAGGGTTGTTGGTGCATAGCTTTTCAAGGTGACAGGAAACGGGGTATATAGCTGATGGAAAAACTCTACGCCACCGATGTCATTTCTAAATCCAAAGCCTTGATAATACTTACCAAGACATGAAAATTCAACGCCCTGGATACAGGAAGGCAATTTGGAAAAGCCGTTTTGCTTGAGGTATTTCTCATCATCATTCTTCAAATCGACAAGACGAATACCATCTTCCACGTGGATAAATGCGGGTTGTTGTACTCTCATAATTGTTGTCATTACTAGTTTTTTATCTCTTGTTGTTATTTAATGTTTGCAGAATCAATGTCTTTAGACTATCACTTGTGCCGCCGAGCAGGAAGTAGTCACTCACGTCTTTCTCCTGCTTGCTGCCTGCAAGAGGAAGATCTATCCGACTCACCGGATAGCACCCCTGGAGTTCTTCCACCCGTTGGGCAGATTCTCTTCTTCCTGTAGCATCTACGTCATACACAAAAACTATCTGCCCGAATCTCTTCACAAGCTGGTCCATGACCAAATGGGGGATTTTAGCCGTCTCACTATTGAAGCAAATGGCAGAAAAGCCATGACTGCTCAGAGAAAGAACATCCTTTTCACCGCCAGTGATCAAGAGCATATTCCCCCGACTGGGAAGTTGGTCCAATCCAAAGATATAAGGACTTGGCAGCACTCCAGCATAAAGAAAACGGTTCTCCACACGAGGGCGATACACCTTGATGCCCTTTCCTTCCTGGAAGAAATAGCCATAGCTTGGCGTCAGGGCAGTGGAATAGATGCCATACTGCCGACCATCAGCCTTCGTAAAAAGGCAACTTCTCAAACTCCTAACCTGAAAACGGTCAAGAGTATCTTCAGTGATGCCATAAGAAGCCCAATATGCAAGCTCTTCGTCAGAAAATTCCTTGACCTGCGCTTGATAGGCAATCACACCATGAGGCTGCCGGTTTTCTTCATCTGGGCTCTTCCTGCCTGGCATAGGAGATGCTTGACGAACCGCCTTGCGATTTGTCTGCCGGTCAAATACCCCAAGACACATATCCTGATCTATCGTTTGCAACAGATGCACAAAATCCGTGGAAGGATTGATGTTCAGGACCTGCGAAGCCACGAAAAAGCAATCTCCGGAAAAGCGACTATCGCCAAAATCATGCAAATAGTAGTAGGACCTGCCATCAAGCGCCTGGTTACGATAGAGCTTACAGGAAGGATGCTTGTCATCCTCTCTCATGTGACTTCTGAACTTTTTCCTCAGGCATTCCTTTCCCAGATAGTGGACAAAGATATCGAGTCCTCCATCTGTCTTGGCCAAAATCTCATCTTTTTCTTTCATGTCAATCGTGATGATAGGTTTCAGAACAAAGGCGGAAGTTGAAGTCAGGCATGACAACAACGTGCATCATGTGATTCACGCGGTCGGCAGTTCTATCCCCATAGCGTGGACGAATATCACCTGAAGGAAGATTCGTCGTGACAATGGTGAACAAGCGACATTCATACCGGTAGGCAATGAGTTCACTGATGGGATCACATACCTGACCATATTTGACAATACGCTCAGGCTCCATGCCTAAATCATCAATAGCCAATAATGCCACGTTGCGATATTCCAAAAAACGCTCATAGTGGTCCACATAGAGGTGACACAGCTCACAAGCGCTCTTCATGACAAGGCCAGCCATTGTAACCTGACAGGAAGAGGACTTGATGGGGTCTTTCAATCGCAAGGAAATTATCAGCTTCTGTATGGCATACACCAAGGTGGTTTTCCCTGTACCACCTACACCACTCAGCCACAAGCCAGTTTTATGGCTATGACCTACCAGCCAGAGAGATATTGCATAATACCATCTCCAACCCTTCCATACAGACAAATTTGATATTCACATCATTGACCGCCTTGATAACAGCCTGCAATAAGGCTTTATAACAGAACACATAGTCCAACGGCAATTTAAAGAAACGCTTTCCAGTGGTGGCTGTTTTGATATGGTGAATCACCTTCTCTTCCTTGAACAGGAAATTATCCATTACTGCTTCCATTTGTTTAAAAATTAATATAAGAACTAAAATGTTGAGCCATACAGTTGTCCTCCATGAGAAGACTTAGGTGTAAACTTTGAACCATACATCGACCTGGGGTGCTCCAAATCCTGTTTGCCTAGCCAATCGCAAAAGTGACTCTGGTAATCTGATAAATCCCTATGCGAGCCTTTTCCCCTGCAGGTCATGTCAAGCTCGAAGGTTTCAAGCCATGTTTTCACGTTAGACCGATCAGGCAGTTTAAAGCGCAGTCTCATTACTTCAAGCCAAGAGTCTGAATTTGAGAGAAGAGAAAAATAGCTTTCTTTGCTTGTTTTCTTTTCTGCTCCACTATTCTCAACCTCCCCAAAAATCTCTTCACATGTGCGCACACGCATTGATGTTGATTTTCTTTCATTCTTTACATTATATCCTTCTATATTAGTTGTCGTTTGCATGCCGATAACTTGTCGATGGTTTGACACCTGCATGTCAACTACATGTCTCTCGTTTGTCAGCTGCTTGTCGGTCAAATTTTCATTAAATCCATATATCTCTCTACAACAAGAACTTACAATGGGGGCGAAATCAGTAGAAAGTGGGGGCGAATTACCATCAAAAAAACTGGATTTGGAAGTAAAGCCTTGATAAAGCTCATACTTGCAAACCGTAATCAGGTTAGGACGAGGAGTAGGGAACTTGGAAACCTCAATTTCACCAGTGCGCACTAAGTCATTGAGACATGTACTTATCTTAGATGGGGAAATACGTGTTTCCTTATGAAGAGTATTTTTGCTTACTGCAAGCTGAGCTCGCTTCAGAGAAGAGCCAACCTGTTGTTGAAAAACAGCATTGAGCAGCAAATGAATGAATAGATGGACCTTTTCCGCATCATGATACCAATCCCACTCAGTAATTTTACGGTAAAGTTTGATCCAGCCAATAGTGTCATCTTCATCAGAAAACTGCTGAAAACGGCTATAGTCACATAAGGTCACAATGGTTCCCTTATTGTTTGATTGAACCTTGACATCACCGGTTTTCGATAATTTTTGAAGGCAAGTACGGATATTTCTAGGGGATAAGCCCGTATCCTCAGCAATAATGGCAAGACTGGTCACGACCTGGCCAGGATATACCGTCAAGGAAAGATAATCTGTCTTCCTTACATTTGCCTGTAACAGGAAATACAGATAGACATGTACCATCTTAGAGTCATGATACCATCTCCACGAAGTAAAACTTCGAGGAAGTTTAAGCCATGAATTGTTTGCGAAATTCATCATTTTATGTAATTTTATATAGGTAATACGACCACTTACACAAGCATTTACGCCTGTGTCTATTAAAACTCCATATCAAAAAAGAGAATATAAGACACCCTAGGGGACTCTCTTGAAGCCTCCCGAAATAGTGTATTTATTATCTCTTATTTCTCTATTATTCGAAAAGAAAGGCTACTTCTTCCTGCTTTAGTTAAAACAAGCAGACTCTCTCCTTTTACTTTTACATTTCTTATTTGAGTCAAGTTCCGACTTCCACGATGCCACTTTACCGAGGACT
Organism: Prevotella sp. Sow4_E9_plate; assembly: GCF_052116205.1. NCBI lineage: Bacteria > Pseudomonadati > Bacteroidota > Bacteroidia > Bacteroidales > Prevotellaceae > Prevotella > Prevotella sp. Sow4_E9_plate. The sequence goes on from NZ_JBQKLN010000006.1 coordinate 51,788, forward strand.
TTTCCAATATGTCCTTGATAATAATCAGGTGCTTCATGCAAGCATCAAAAGACTCCTGCCAATCATAGACCTTCGGTGGTATCTGATACAAAACTCCAACCATCCAATCAGGCTTGGCTTCACTATGAACTTTCCTTGTTACTTTATACATGATTATAGATGTTGACCAAAATTCATTTTACCATTTCTTCATATAACACGAATGGACTTTTATATATCCAAATTTAATGTATGAGATTTACCGTAACTTTACTTTAGTTTGTTGCCGCTTTTAGATATAAATCTTCTATCGGTCACTTTTCATTAAAATTACTATACGGTTAAAACTAATCATCATATTCTTTAGTATTTCTACTACGCATTAAGTAAGGCTATAAAAGCCTAAACTTATATTTTCTTGCAAAAGTAACAAATATTTCTTGATATTACTAACAGTTTAGCTATATTTTAACTTTTATTATATACAAAAACAAGTTTATCATCCTTATTTGCTACATATTCCGACTTTTTCTATATTCATTTATAATTATAAATCCGTAAACTTGCACCAAAATATTATATTCTATAGTTTGGGTAAAATAGCATATCAAAAACATAGAAAATCTGTATTTAGATAAACTAATCCATAAAAAAACTCAAAATATGATAGAATTTGATTTATTTTTTGTACCTTTGCACCATCGTTCTTCGGGACGTGTTTTTTGAGGGAATAAATGTAAAGTGCCTCACATCTCGATAAAATCGCCAAATTTTAAAAGAATGTAAACACGAGGCACGGAGCAGCTCATAACATATGGGCTGCCATCCGTGTATGTGTTTGCAGGCGTTTGGCGATGCCTATCGAGGTGCATATATGGGGGCAGCCCACTTCTTTTTGTATCAAATCTGTTGAGTGTCGAACAAACGAATACATAAATAATTTTAAAAGTTTCAAGAATATAAAAGGAATACCATTCTTTATTATTAAATTTGCAACAGAAATATGTAGTCGTTAGTATTTCCTTAGTATTGCTAGGTGATTAAGACTATCAACGTTATTCAAGAACCAAAAGTAAGAGTATGAGCGGAAAAGAATTAAGAGAATTGTTAGCATCAAAGGGTATCCTGCAAAAAGACATTGCAAGACAGCTCAACATGACTCCTGGTGGCTTTAGTCAACTGCTAAGAGCTAAAGACATCAAGACAGGCCTATTGGAATCCATATGCAAAATACTCAATGTTAAAATGGACTTCTTTTATGGGGGAACAGAATATCTCGAAGGATATGAACTCATCAAGCAATCTGATTTAAAAGAATTCCGATCCACGCTTGGCAAAATACATAAGTGCTGTAAAAATATCTCGGTAAAGTTGTCTTAGTTCCCTAACATTACACAATCAGTAATACTAGAGAACCAAGAACTATAAATTCATTTTCTACCCTTTGATGACGGCAATGGGTGACAAATGAGTTTTGATTGTAACTAAGTCTGATTCTTGTGCCATGACGAGTTCTATATCTTTGTAGACAGCAGAGGCCTCCTCCAAATCTTCCTGGCTACGAATGGCATGAACGATGCCTTTCTCGTCCAGTTTTTGGATTTCCTCCGCCAAATTGAGAGTCTTTACTGCCTCAGTTCGGCTCATGATACGACCAGCTCCATGGGAACAGCTCATGAAACTGAGAGGATTGCCAAGGCCTTCCACTATATATGAACTCGTTCCTTGTGAACCAGGTATGATACCCACTTCACCTTCTCGGGCACTTGTTGCACCCTTTCGGTGTATGATACAATTCTCACCAAAATGGGATTCCCAGGATGCATAGTTATGGGCGATGTTGATCATCGGCTCAAACTCAACATGGGGAATCGCTTCAGATATGACTTCCTGTATTCGTTGCATCATCAACCTTCTATTGCACAGACCAAAATCGATACAATACTGCATCTCATTCCAATAATCATTAAACTCCTTGGTATTCAGCGGCAAGAATGACATATTAAGGTCTGACTTAACCAAAGAAAAGTAACGCTCATCAAGAATGGTTGCCACTCTGTTATAATAATCACAGACCTGTTTGCCCAAGTTTCTTGACCCAGAGTGAATCATGATCCAAAGCCATCCTTCATCGTCCTTTTGAAGTTCTATGAAGTGATTTCCTCCACCAAGAGTTCCCACTTGCTTAGTAGCTGATATATATTGACGCTTAACGACAGTCATGCCATCTATATCATGATTTTCAGGCATATACTTCTCATCCTGAGCCACCTTGTGGTGTTCCATTCCTAAAGGAATCTGGTGGCGTATGCCTCGCATGATTTTCTTTCTCAGAACATCCATTTCAATGGTCTCCACCTGGATATTGGTTTTAACAGCACACATACCACAACCTATATCCACACCCACGGCATTCGGAATCACGACATTCCTGGTAGCAAGGACAGTTCCTATAGGCATACCCTTTCCGCCATGTAAGTCAGGCATCAATGCCAAATGATGAAAAACGAAAGGCAGGCTACAAAGGTTCGATATTTGTTGCCAAGCCGTTGCATCACACATCTTTGCCCACATCTTAACAGGGGTTCCATTCATTGCAAATTCTTTCATTGTATTAATCTCCTATCTTTTTTAGTGCAAAATTACAAAAGCGGTATGCAGTATTTTTGCGTAGGAGCACAAAAACTTCAAATTTTAACAAAAACTGCTATTATATAGACACATACAACTACTCTGCAATCACTATTCACATAAGGAATCCCCTTACTGTTGTACTACCGCAAGAATGGTATGGGATTTCGGAATTCATTCGTCATAGCAGTGTTACTATGATATTAAGCTGCCAATAGAAACGAGGGCAATACCCTTCAAACCGCAGCGTCTAAGCCTCACGGAGGTATTGCCCTCTATAAAGATACTGTTATGAATACCTTATCAAGTGCAAAGATAGCCAATTCATCAGAAATCAGCAAGAGAAATAGGGAAAAGTTTTAATGGTGATGTATCATTTTGCTGAAACAGCAGTTGAAAGTCGGACTTCTGAAAGGAAAACATGCCATTTTGCTCCAATTGGCATGACAGTTTTTGAATGAAATCAAGAAATCATACCCTTTTCTGCATTTTCTTCCCCAAAAATTGTGTGCGCACACAAAAAGGCATTACCTTTGCACTCGAAAAGATTGAATAACGAATAATTAAAGTAAAGAAAGGGTAACATTATGATGGTATTAGGAATGACATTAGCAGTTGTAGCTGCTCTTTTTGCAGAGGTTGTAAATGTAAACAAGAAGATTAGCCTCGGCAAGTAAGCAAGCTTTGAGAGGCATCCATAGGATGCTTCCAATGAAGCTTCCCTAATGGATATTAGATGAGGTAAAGAAGATGTAGATTAGGATAACAGATTGATATAGAGAAAGGATAAGATTATGATGATTTTAGGAATGTTTTTAGCTTTGGTCGTTGCAGCATGCGCTGAGTATGGTGCAAGATCCAACATGAAGAACTTCGCTTAACAGGCGATGTCACATGAAAATTTGAGAGAATTGTAGAAAGAAGTTTCCATATATATTATATAGAGATGGCAGTTGCAGGCGTTTGTGAAGATGCTTGCAGCTGCCTTTTCTTTTTGTTTCTTTAGGGTGTCGAAATTCAAAATAAAAGTTGTACCTTTGCACCCAAGTTGAGATTACAGAAATGAAAAAGGAACGTGAAACGGCGAACAAGTATCGTCAGCAAGCTCTTGAAGGAGATTTGATGGCGATGAACAACATGGGTGTCTGCTATGCGCAAGGCATCGGTGTTGTGGAGAATCATGAGATGGCATTCCAGTGGTACATGAAGGCTGCTGAACTGGGTGATATTTACGCATGCTACAATGTGGCAGAATGCTACTACCAGGGAGATGGAGTGGAACAGGACTTCGAAAGAGCTCTTCATTGGTATCTGATTGCAGCAGAGAAAGGAGATGTACAATCACAGGTTAATGCAGCCAATGCATTTTACCTGGGCCAAGGAACTGAAGAAGACCACGTAAAGGCTCACCAGTGGTGGATGAAAGCTGCTCAAAGGGGACATCTTCAGAGCCAAAAGAATGTAGGTGCCAACTATTGGAATGGAGATGGAGTAGAGAAGGACAATAGTTGGGCTGCCTTTTGGTATGAAATGGCAGGTCAGCAAGGTGATCCACAGGCTCAGTTCTCTACCGGATGGTTCTATATGACCGGTACAGGCGTTAAACAGGACAAGCGCAAGGGACTCAAATGGATTCACAGAGCAACTGCCCAAGGATTTGAGCATGCCAAACAATGGTGCAGGGACAATGGTTATAGTATATATTAATAATGTAGTGAAACAAATGAAGACAGATTTACGATTGATACAAGAGCAGCAGCCTCTCATACACAACATAACCAATTATGTGGCTATGAACTTTGTTGCCAACAGCCTATTGGCTATTGGAGCATCACCTATCATGGCGCGTGCCGAGGAAGAAGTTGAGGAAATCAGTAGCAAGAGCAATGCCTTGGCTCTAAATCTGGGCGTTCCGGAAAGCACTACTGCTCACTCAATGATACTGGCAGGGGAAGCTGCCATGAAAAAAAGAATTCCTATCGTATTTGATGTGGTTGGAGTAGGAGCCACCCGCTTTCGTATGGATATAGCATCACAGATTATCCTCAGGTGTCACCCTACAGTCATCAAGGGAAATGCCAGTGAGATTCAGGCATTGTACTCTCACCAGATAGGCATGCAGGGAGTGGATAGTCACCAGGAAACCTATGAGGTTGAGAAACAAGCTAAGAAACTTGCTCAGCAACTTTCCTGTATCATAGTTGTAACTGGAGCCATAGACTTCATCACGGATGGCGAAAGAATGGCTTATGTTCATGAAGGACATCCCATGATGAGCAAGGTTACTGCAATGGGATGTACTGCCACCGGTATCGTTGGGGCATTCCTTGCTGTGAACTCCGATTCTTTGGAAGCAGCTGTTCATGCCATGAAAGCTATGGGAATTGCTGGAGAAAAGGCGGCTTCCATGTCTAGAGGCAATGGTAGCATGATGATTAACTTCCTCGACGAACTCAGCAATCTTATGGCTTATAACTAAGATTGTCAGAATCAAGAGACGTTCCTTCATGAAAAGCTTCATTGCAATCAATCTCTTTGGCATGATTGTTACTTGCGAAGAGCTTTCTAAAGAGGAACTCTATCATGAGCTCATACATACGGCCCAAGCAAGGGAGTTGTTGTATATCCCATTCTACCTCTGGTACATCATAGAATGGTTGTACTTATATCTCAAATATCGGGATTGGATGCTGGCATATTACAACATCAGGTTTGAAAAGGAAGCCTATTCTCACCAAGAAGACCTGGAATATTTGAATCGAAGGAAGCATTATTGCTATAGATGATATTACGTGGTGCCATAATCTTGTTATTCCTCAGTTTTTTGGGGAATCGTTCTACACCTGTTCCCCAGATTCCACAGAGGTAATTTTTGGCACACAAGCTATAAGTATCTGAATATCAAGCTTATCATCTTTTCTGTTATTTTTTGGCATGTAGGTTGCAACTATGAATAGCGGGTTCGATAATGAATCCACAAAACAGAGTAAATAACAATAAATAGTAACAATTTAAAATAGATAAAATTATGAAGAAGTTCGTTTTTGCAGCTATCGCAGCTATGGTAATGGTTTCAGTAAGCAACGTATTTGCATCAAGCAAAATGATGATAGATAATTCTGAAGTAGTTCCAGTTGACACTGTAGCACCTGAAACTCCAAAGGATTCTGCAGAGATCAGCACTCCTGTTTTGCCACAGGCTGGTGCGGAGGATTCAACAGAGCAGGCGACTCCTGCAGAGACAACAGCAGAGTCTGTAGAAACAACCCAATCTGAGCAGCCAGCTGAGGTTCAGGAGACTCCACAGGAGAACACCCAGCAGGAGTCAACAGAGTCTGAGCAGGCTACAGAGCAGGCTGCTGTTTCAGAGTAACAAACATTTGATTTCAACATAATTATAACGCATAAGTCTGCTGGCAGTAATGCCGGCAGACTTATGCGTTTAATTTAATACATCTAATTATTCTTAAAAAAACTTGATAACCCATCTTATAATAAAGTAAATTATGTATTTTTGCATATCATAATTAAGATTAAGGCTATGACAAAGAATACAATGGCAAACAAACTTCCAAGGAAGTTGATTCAAAAGATGGAAATCGTGGGTGAGCAGATTAAGCTTGCCAGACTACGACGCAACCTGAGCATGGCACAAGTTGCAGAAAGGGCAACATGCTCGGAAGTTACACTTTGCAAGGTAGAGAAGGGATTACCAACGGTTTCCATCGGAATTTACCTTCGTGTACTCTATGCTCTTCAGCTGGATGATGACATCTTGCTCCTGGCAAAGGATGACAAACTCGGAAGGGTATTGCAGGATATAGGACTGAAGAATCGTCAACGAGCATCTAAAAAAGGATAGAAATGGAACGACTGTTTGTTTTCGCAGATTTTAACTGGCTCGGCAAAGCGGAGCTGGTAGGGGAGTTGTGTTATGAAAAATTGCGCGGCTCTGACAGTTATGCATTTAAGTTTGATGAGAATTGGCTTAAGGTTCATACCGGAATTAAGCTTTCGGAAGACATCAACAATTACCCAGGCATGCAATATACCCAGCCAGGAAGTGATATTTTCGGATGTTTTTCTGATGCTTTGCCAGATAGGTGGGGACGTACCTTGCTCAAAAGAAGAGAACAGATACAGGCAACTGAAGAAAAAAGAGCAGTCAGACCTCTTTCCTCGTTCGATTACCTCATGGGTATCGATGACTTCTCCAGAATGGGTGGATTTAGGTTTAAGAAGGAAATGGAAGGTGATTATATCAATGTGTCTCCATCTCTCAAGATACCCCCATTAACAGAGATTAGAGAATTGGTACATGCCAGTCAAGAAGTAGAAAGATCTGAAGAGAATGATGTTTTGCCTGAAAAAAAATGGATAGCGCAGCTCATCCAACCTGGTACTTCATTGGGTGGCGCAAGACCTAAAGCAGGCGTATTGGATGAAAAAGGCAATCTATGCATCGCGAAGTTTCCCTCTCGTAAGGATGATTATGACGCAGCACTTTGGGAGCACTTTTCTCACCTGCTAGCTCAAAAGGCTGGTATCCTGGTAGCTCAAACCAGGGTGTTGGGAGGACTGGGAAAATATCACACACTCCTGTCTAAACGCTTTGACCGAACTGCAGAAGCTAAGAGAATCCATTTTGCGTCATCCATGTCTCTGCTAGGATTGAAGGATGGAGATAATGCACAAGGTGGTTATGGTTATCTCGATATTGTTGATTTCATACTCCAAGGTTGCTGCGACGTAGAGAAAAATCTTCTGGAACTCTACCGAAGGGTTGTCTTCAACATCTGTATTGGCAATTCTGATGACCACTTCAGAAACCATGGCTTTCTGCTCACACCAAAAGGCTGGACTCTATCACCAGCCTATGATATGAATCCTACCCTCAATGAATATCAGAGTCTTCTGATCAATGAATCTTCAAACAAGGCAGACATCAATATTCTGCTTGATTCATCTGAAAGCTACATGATTAAGAGGGAGGAAGCTGAAAACATTATCCAAGAGGTTCAAGCAGCAGTTAGTCAATGGGAAAGTTTAGCTACTCTGCTTCAAATCCCTGCTAGAGAGATGGCTATGTTTAAAGAAAGGTTTAAGCTTAACCTATAATATAATGAAGTATAAAGCCTATTTACTTCATTATATTATGGGTTGAATGAATCTGCATACTGCAGTCCTGCTGGAATTCAATAGCCATGACAAGGAAGGTAAAACTATAGATATCAGCAAGAGAAACAAGTATGTCCGTCAGCTTGATGGCATTAAGGATGCAGGGGTTATAGGAAGATACTCCAATGCAAGTTGAGTGTTAAAATGGTAAGAAAGGAGATTATTTATGTCACTAAAGAAGATATTCAGATGCCAGGATTGTGGGTACGAGACCGAAGTATATGAGGGACGTGGCTTCATGGGACAGCATATCGAATCAATGTCTTGTCCAGACTGCAGGAACATAGTACCTCTTGTGGTGGGTGGAGTAATTGGTGATGCTGCACCTAGTTTTAATTCTCTTGTAGGAAGGCTATGCCTAAGATGTGGTTCTGACAGGATTCACAGGTGGGATATGCATACTTGCCCAAAGTGCAGGGGCAAGATGCAACCCACTGGCGAAGAAGAGTTTTGGACATGAAAATTCTAGCCTATATTTACCTCTTTGATATTTTGCAGAAAATTACTTCTCAGAATTTCTTCGTTCTCAGATGACAATAAGGCTCACCATCTGTTTTTTTTCATAATAATGCTGGTGGTAGGCTTCGCCAATGTAGAATGTCTCCTCTGGCAGGAGCAAGGTATTGACCTAGTCACCCTTACTACGGAGAAGTTCCGTCACATGTTCGGCTGTCTGCTTCTGAGATTCATTACGATAGAAGATACAGCTGCGGTATTGTGGCGCCAAATCAGGACCAACACCATCGGTCTGTGCCGGGTCGTGAATCCCGAAGAAGAGTTTACATAAGCTCTCATATGAAACCTGTTGGGGATGAAAGCCTGCCATCTTTTCCTCGTCTGTATGGCCCATCAAGCCCACTGTGAGTGGATGAAGGATAACAGGATAGCCATCGCGATCAAGTTGACCGGCATGGGCTGACGTTGCTATACGGAGTGCTATATCAATTGGATTCATTGTTAATTATGTCATTCTATGTTTATAATCTTGTCGTATCTCTTGCCTTGCTAGTCCTGGAATGATTACCACCCTTCATGGAACAAGAATCATATGTCTATCGATTCGCCCTCATGTGCTATCTTCCAAAACGGAATTTGTACAGCATCGGTAAACTCTTTCATACGCCAGGCGCTTTTGAAACCACTTGCCACAAAATGCATTGGGACAAACAGACCTGTCTGGAATTGCTCTATGAACTGTCTTGCACCACGGGTATAGCCATTACCTATGCGGCCATCTACAGGAAACAGCACAACATCAAAGCTATCAGCCATTTTTCTGATGTCCTTGAGTTCACCCAAATATTGCTTCTCGTCTTTTTGAGGGTCTATCTCGCCAAACTCAAAGCTCCAGATGGTTCCACCCTGATAGTCGGAAGTCAAGAACCTGGCGTACCAATTATTCAGATCGCCTGCATGAAAGATACGCTTGCCTTCAACTTCTACTATCCAAGACACACCACTGTCATTACTGCCGGCTGCAACTACCTTTAGATTTTTATCGCGCCATGAGTTTCCCTTTACCATCAAGACGTCAGCTTCGTCCTTTTGGCATCTGTGATGTCTGAAGATATCCTTGGAGAGTATATAGGTAAAAGAGGTATGAGGGTAGCACTGGCGCCATGAAAAGATTTCCCGGGAGAAGTGATCTTCATGGAAATGACTTACAAGTACGTACACAGGCTTACCCTTGGACAGAATCACCGGCATACAATCGGCGGGATCCATCCAATAATCGAAGACCAATACGCAGGATTGGGTCTCCACTGCAAAACCACTATGAAAGATATATGTCAGTTTCATGATTCTCATTCTGATTTACGATTGAATCTTTGAATTCTTTCTTGGACGATTTGAAATAGGTATGTTTCATCTTATCGTCCAAAAAAGAATAGCTTTTCTCTTATCCTACTATATTTAAGCGGTTTGACGAATCTCATATTTAACCTCCATGCCAAGGATATCCATGATTTTTTCAACCGTCGATAGGGAAGGGTTGCCTTTACCGCTCTCTATTTTCTTGATGGTTGAAATGGCTATCTCAGACATGTCTGCGAGATCTTGCTGGGTAATCCCCAAGGCCTTACGCTGCAATTTCATTACTTCTTGAATTTTCATATCAAGTAGTGTATTATATTGTACTTTTTGTGCAAAGATAAGAAATGTTTTTGGATTAAACAAGGAAAAGTATCATATAATGTTCTTTTTATAAAAAATTATAAGTTCCTGAGATTTTTCTTGTTTTTTTGCCTTTGAATATTGTTTTTTTTCTTAACTTTGCACGCACAATTCATTATAGAAGCCATGACTATAGAAGAAGCTATCAAACAAAGACATAGTGTACGAAAGTACATACACAAACCTCTTTCAACTGAGGTAGTTAGAGCACTTGAAGAAAAAATCGGGGAGTGCAACAAAGAGGGTGGCCTTCACATACAACTGGTTACCCAAGAAACCAAGGCATTCTCCGGCATTATGTCATATGGAAAATTCCATGGCGTGGAGAACTATCTCGTAATGGCAGGGCAAAAAGCCGGTGATCTTGATGAGCGTATTGGCTATTATGGCGAACTGCTTGTGCTGCTTGCCCAAACACTGGGACTCAACACCTGCTGGGTAGGATTAAGCTATCACAAGGTGAATGAAGCCTACAAGATTGAAGAAGGGGAGAAGTTGACATGCATGATTGCCTTGGGATACGGAGAGTCACAAGGGGTTAGTCACAAAATCAAGACCATGGAACAGGTGAGCAATGCAACCAGCAATTCTCCTTCATGGTTCCGAAAGGGCGTGGAAGCAGCTCTTCTTGCTCCCACTGCCATCAATCAGCAGAAGTTCTCATTCTTCCTGCAAGACCAGGAAGGTACAAAAGCTGATTGTAAACCCAAAGTTCTTACCAAGAGCGGCTTCTCAATGGTAGGATATACCAAGATGGACCTCGGCATTGCCAAGCTTCACTTAGAAATAGGAGCAGGAAAGGAAAACTTTAAGTGGGTGGTAAAGAAAGGATGAGAGACTTCACGGAAATATGGCAACTTCAAGATACCATCATTACAGCAGTCAACGCATGCGGTTTTGGTGTCTGGGATTTGCATGCCACCAGTTGGGGATTTCATCTGGAGTTAACAGAGCATTTGGATGATGCAGAAATCTGCAATATCTGCAGTCAACTTCCGCTTTCAGGAGATTATGAAGGAGAAGGCATAAATGGTTCTGTTCTAAGTTTGTACAACTACTGATTATTGATGTTCAAAAAATAAAAGATAGATTATTATGCAGATATTATTGGCAAATGCCAAAATCATGTTTGATAAGGCAGACAGAAAGCCTGTCTCCGTGCCACTCTTTCAATCAGTTGCCAATGTCTTGGCCGAAGAAATGGCAAGGATGAATGTAGAGGAATTGGCTAGGCAACTGGATTGCAGCAGCAAGATTGCAACTGAAAACTGGAAACGCTATCATAATTTTATGGCAGCAGAAAAGATGCCAGCCATCCTGGCTTACAATGGTCAGGCCTATAAACATATGCGTGCCAGCTCTTTAAGTGACGACTCATTAGAGTATGCCCAGAAGCATCTCTGGATTACCTGTTTTCTCTATGGTTTACTTCGACCAATGGATGGTATCGTACCTTATCGTATGGAGCATTGCGTATCGCTTGAAGCCACAAATGACAAGCCTGTCAATCAGTTCTGGAAAGACAAACTGACGGATGTTCTCATCGATAGTGTGAAAGCTGATGATGGCATTCTCATCCATCTCTCAACAGAGGAATATGAATATCTGTTTGATTGGAAGAGAGTATGTAAGGAGATAAAGGTCATTCAGCCACTCTTTTATGTCCGCCAGAAAGACGGCAGATTGAAGATGCAGGCTGTATGGGCTAAATCTTGCCGTGGAGCCATGGTGAGATATATCCTGAATAATCAGCTTCTTACTCCAGAAGAATTGGCTGGCTTCAGTTACGAAGGTTTTGAATATGCGCCAGAATTAGGAGAAGCTGCTTTTCCTCATTTCATTCGTTGAAATGGAACAAAAGAGATTGAACATCTGGCACATTATCAGCCCCCTACTTTCATTTTCTAACGGACATTATGGTAAATATATTATTTGCAGTACCCCATATTGAGAGGAATCAATATATAACTTTAGCTATAGATTATTAAAGTATCTTATATATTGGTTATTTTATATTTTTATTAATTTATAGTTTAGTTATTTTAATAATAAAGCATTTAAATTGCATTGAAAGGATTATTATCTTAAATATCCGTAAAAAAATTACGGCGTATTGATGTTTTGTATATCTTTGCAACTGCTTAGCTGCACTTGACAATAAAAGATAGTTTGCATTGTTTAAGTGTGTATTAGCTTTACACCAACAAGATAGTTATCAATTAAAATAAAGTATATATAAGCATGTTAGTAAAATTTGCCGTAACGAACTATAGAGGATTTGCCAATCGCATAGAATGGGATTTGTCGAAACCAAGTAACTATTCGTTCAATACTTTTGCCATAAAAGATGGTATCATCAAGAATGGCATCGTATATGGACCTAATGGTTCTGGCAAGTCGAACTTTGCAATGGCCATCTTCGACATTACAAATCATCTTTCACAGAAGTGGAAGAAGGTGAACTATTACGATAACTTTACATATACGGGAAAGTTGAACTTCCCCGTAAAATTTGAATATGCATTCAAGTTTAGAGATGATACGTTACTATATACATATAGCAAATCACCTGATGGAAAACTGGAGGATGAAGAACTTGTCGTGAATAACAAACTTATTTTCTGCAACAAAAATTCTGTCTTGACATTGGATGATGTTGAGTTTCCGATGGATTCTGCGGTGAAGGCAAACCTTGCCAATAACGCTAACAATGTATCCATCGTAAACTTTCTGCTTACTTCCTATCCTCTTGCCAAGGAGCATTATCTTCTGAAACTGCAGCAATTCGTAAACTCAATGTTATGGTTCAGAAGTGTTGAAAAAAATGAGTTTATGGGGTTGGCTACTGCTCCGGCTAATCTCGATGAGTATATCATCAAGAATCAGCTGACTCGGGACTTTGAGGAATTCATCCATCGGGTAAGCGGACAAAGTTTTGAGTTTCAGGAGCCAAAGGATGATGATAAAGAGTTGTATTGCGTATTTGGATTAGGTCGCATTCCATTCGATAAGATTGCATCAACGGGTACTCAATCTCTGATGCTGCTATATTACTGGCTGAAACAGATGACAAATGCATCGTTCGTTTTCATAGATGAATTTGATGCTTTCTATCATTTCAGACTCTCTTATGAGGTTTGCAAAGCCCTCTTTTCCCTTCCATGTCAGGCTTTTACGTCATCACACAACACCTATCTGATGACCAACGACTTGCTTCGCCCAGATTGCAATTTCATCTTGCAAGACAACAAAATCATGCCGTTGAGCGACTGCACCCAAAAAGAGTTGAGATTCGGGCATAATATAGAAAAAATGTTTAGAGGTAACGCATTCGAAGTATGATACTTTTCGTTTTTGAAGGAGTAAAACGGGAGCCGGATTTGTTCCGCACCATCCAGCGATTATACTTTGCAAATAGAGATGAGCAGATAGTATGTTCCTATAACAACAACATCTATCTGCTATACAAAGATTTGCAGGAGTATGATGGCGATGGAGATATTGTGTCTTTGCTTATGGAGAAATTTGCTGGTCAAGCAGACAATCCGCTCAAGGATATTGATGCATCTGCTGACATTTCTGAAATCTATCTGTTCTTCGACTATGACTTTCATAACCGGAATTTATCTCTCGAAGAAATCAACAGGCAGGTAAAGGAAATGCAAGAAACATTCAACAACGAAACGGAGTTTGGTTGGCTATATATTGACTATCCGATGGTTGAGTCTATACGATATACTAAGCAGTTGACCGATGCAAACTATTGGACGTATTCTGTAACACGTTCTGAGTGTGGTAAGTTCAAAGGTGTATCTGCCGATTTTTCTGCGTATGACAGTTTCGATTACATCCTACTGAAAGATCATCGAGAGCCAACAGAAGTAGAGATGGAGGAAGTTAAGCAAAATTGGGAGTATTTAAAGGAAATGAATGTGGGAAAAGCGAACTATCTATGTAAGGGGAAGAATACGATGCCTGCATCTAAAGAAGACATACTTCAAGACAAAATATTCAACTCACAAGTAGAACAGTATGTGAATACCGAAGATTGCAAAGTAGCAGTACTCAATGCTTTCCCAATTTTTCTGTTTGACTATTTCAAATAATATTTTAAGAGAAGGATATCATACGAGGACATTCTATTAAGCAACAAATTTGGACTATCTAAAATTATAGCAGTCTTGCGAATTGACAAGATAGATATTTTTAACTAGAGGGTGCGTCATGTACTTATGACACACCCTCTTTTCTTGCCTCATGTATAAACTTCAAAGGATTCCAGCATGAAATGAGGAAATTCAAATCGAATCTTACATTGGTTATTGGTAAAATTTGCTCGAAAATACACTAAAAACTAAAATATTTCCAGCTACGCAGAAAGACTGCATACCAATATAGTACCTTTGCACTAGAAAACAAAAAATTTCGGATGTGTGAAGAGATAGGGGTGGTCAAGAGAGGCTTACTTCAATTAATGAATCGCTAGTGGAATGCACTAGAGTTATGGATACTTAGCTTTTCCATTACCACCTTATTCCACATTCTTCATGGTTGCGGTAGCTCAGTTGGTAGAGCGTAGTATTGTGTGGGAATTATCTTCTTCTGGCAGGTCAACTTACACATACTTCTGCAATGAGTGCCTAGTGTCGCAGATTCGAGTCCTGCCCGCAACCCCAATTATTAACTTAGGTCAAGAGGGACTTACTTCATTTCTTGGATTATATTTCAATGTTTGAGTTCCTCCATTACCTTATTATAATGGAAAGAATATGAACGGCAAGACATTAGTAAAAGTTGCATTGAGATACAAAGCTTTGTATCTTGGCATCAGAAAGGAAGACATCAACATGTGTTCCAAAATCACTCCAGCTGTTTACTCCCTCTTGGAGCGGTTGAAGGAAAACGGCTATTGTGTAAGCGAGGAGCTGTTACATGGTCTTGGCATGGTATCAGCTGAAGAACTAGCCGATATTGTTAACGTTATTGAGGAAGTAATGGGAGTGAAGCTGAATTGGTCTCCACTTGTAAAGGGTTGGAATGTACCTACTGAAGAAGGAGCAATAGACCATTTCATTACCTGGGTTGCCAATCTCTTACAAAACGAAGTGGATATCCAAGGCACTTCACTTTCTTGTGGCCATTTAATTCCAGAGGGTACTTTTCCTTTGGAAAGATACAATGGATGTCCATACTGTGGGACTCAGTTTTCTACTACAGATTACGTATTCAAGGGACAGGGAAGCAAACTCAAGGAACTGCGTTTGTTCACAAGAAAAGACCTGGAGGAGGTATTTCTATCTTTACTCTGCTCTCCTACTCCACTTGACATGACTCAGAAAAACAGTCTGCAGCTTCTTTTGGAAGAATATGAGGTTCCAGAAGGAATCGATATCTGCATGAAAGAAACCATGATGCTGGCCATCCAACATCTCTAGTTCCCCACTCTTTTGTAACTTAGCCACATTACAGCAGTGGGCAAAACTTGAAGACTAAGAGGTCGTAAGTCTTGCTCGCAAGCTTTCCATGACGAAGTAGGATACCACAAGTCTTTAGCTTGTGAGTAGTTCAGATCAACCCATCTTCTCACAATCGAAATATGAGCGGGTCATGCAATAAGGAGCTATTTCAATACCATATTTGCTCAGGAATAATTGAGCCAGCATGGGTTGTTCACGAGTTACATCGATAGGCGGTGTAGTTGATGCGGTGCTCGTCTCCACAAACATGCCTTTTTCAAGGCGTTGTCTCTTGTCCTTACAAGCGGCATTGCCGCTTCTCTTAACTGAAATTTTCCAAAGTGCCATAATCTATGAATTTTATGTATTATATTTATTAATGCCACTGATGAGTGACTTCATCCAGGCTCCCTCTTCGAGGATATTGCGCATGGATTCGTCATTCGCCATCTGTACCATAACGATTATATTTCAATGTCTTTATAATTGATGGTGCAAAGGTCGGCATAAGGTATGCTAAATATGGGCACTACCTTCAAGAAAATGAGAGATTAGACTTCAAGACTATTATTTCGATACAGAAATGTCAGTAGCGACTACCGTAATTTCTATCTGTTGACCTAAATCTGGATTGTAATCAAAAATAATCACCATTGGAATCATCATGACGTTTAGGAGTCATCTGTTTGAGCATATCATAATGTAGCTTAAACCATCCGAGGCAGTCTTTTGCTTCGGGATACATGTTCACTATATGTGGCGCCACCTCTTCAAAGGTAACAATGTTGAGAAATTCTTTATACGTCATTGAGAATAGATTTTAAATTTGATACCAAAATTTAAATGGGGCTATGCGAATATGTCCATAGCCCCAGAAAGATTGGCGAGAACTTCTCTAAATAATATTTTGTAGCTCTTCAACAACCTTCCTAATCAGTTCTTTTATCTCTCTGATGAAAGCATCGATATCCTTCAAGCAATTGGTAAGGCCAAGCTTGCCTATCCAAATTACGTAGCCATTAGTATTTAACATCGGCGTGAATGACTTGTCAATTTCTGTCAGCTTTTTGGAAGCAGCATCAAATATTTTATCTTTCACATGGTTCTTTATAGAATACCTTACTCCAACAGATTTATCTCCCTTTTGATTCACAAGCGAGACGATAATATCGGATTTACCTTCTTCGTCTGGAATATAGAAACTAGTACTATCTTTAGACTCTTCAAGAAGTTTCAAACTCATCGTATTTTTACAGAATATATTAAGGCAGGCATAGATGTATTGCCATCTTAGGTTTGATTCTTGTTCAGTCATGTTGTCAATGGCTCTTTTTTCCATCAAATCCTTTATGGCATTCTCTAATCCTTCCGGTGAAAGTGTATTCTGTTTAAATCTGAGCAAAGTCTTTATTCCATTTTCTGTACTTTTTCCATATCGCATCAAATAGAGCGGATGATAAAATGAGTTATTGGAATAAGTGTGCGATAGATACAGACAATTGAAATCTTTAATAGCTACATTAAAGAATCCTTCACATCTATCTCTATAGTGCTTATCAAATGCCAATTTCCCAAAACCAAGATACACAGGAGGCAAAAGATGGTTAATGTCGTAATCGCTCATAGCTTGTTCTGATGCAAAAATGTTGGGAAGACCATATTTCGCATCTTTAGATTTTGCTCTCTCTAAGTCAGCTTCTTTGATGTAAAAGATATTAAAAATCTGGATTACTCCAGACAATGCATCAGGGCTTGTAAGCCCACATTTGTAAGCGAACAACTCTGCGATACATTTCATCGTAGTATCTTCTGAAAACTCATACCATGGCAATTCTATGTCCTGATATTTTTTAAGGTTTTTAATGATTACATCATTTGAAATAGGCTCAGAATCGACCATCTTTGAAGAACCTGGGTTCTTCATGACAACTGAGCCTATACAATCCCACGAGTTTCCAAATTGCAGGAGGGTTCTCCATCGGTACCCGTCGTTCTCGTCAATTTTGATAAAGTGAGTATATACTTTCATTTGTATAAATTTATTATTTATTAAATATTTCAATGGCTCTATAAGCCAATTTTAGTGTAATACTGTCATAAGAATCTGCCAGGATTATGCTACTGATTATTCTTATTGATTAGATTGACCACCACTTTCACCATCACATCCTTCTCTTCTGTGCGGCTCTCGGCAATCATCAGTGTGAGAGCGACGAGAGTGTTGTCGGCAATGCGTTTGTGTCCGTCCTGGCCATAGAGTTACTTCAATAATTTTATTTCTCTTTGTCCTCCTTATACTTGTTCCACATGCTCTTTACCTTTCCGGCTATCTCCTTACGGAGCCAACAAGGTTCAAGAACTTCAAGGTATTCACCATTCCAAAGCAGTTCCTGCTGGAAGTCGAATGTCGGTCTGAGATACAATTCAAAGATGCTGTATTCATCTGTCTGCTTAGTCTCTTTTTGTGACTTATGCAAAGGAAGGTCACGCAGGTAGTTGGCCTGACTGGCACTGACCTTGATTTTAACTTTTTCCATGTCGCAATCATCGCCGGGCATTACACCGATGCAACCCTCAAAGTATTCTTGCGGGTCAAACTCTTCTGGATATTTAAAGGTATGGCTCGAAAGACGGAAGTCTTGAATCCGGTCGAGACAGAAGACGATGTCTTTTTCTGCCGGCCAATTACGTCCCACCATATACCAGCGCTGACGGAAAAGCTTTACACACAATGGCATCACATAATGATCGTGCGTGCTTCCTTTCCAGTAGGTGAAATAGGTGATATGAATGAAGCGATTCTTCTTCATTGCATCAATGATGAGCTCCAGATATTCCCTGCCACTGGGCACGTCTTCAAGGATAATCCTGTTTTTGATTGATTTGCTTTCAAGAAGAAAGTTGCTCACTGACAGTGTACTCAATAGCCAATTCCCAATGCTTCCAATCTTCATGTCATTCTCATTGGCGATATAATACCTATAAGGTGCTGTCTTTTCGCATTCTATTGACAAGCCAAAGGTGTCGAAGATATTCCACTTCCACTTGTGGAAGGTGCGCTTCAACATCTCCTCACCTCCGCTCAAATCCACATTGTCCATCCAGCGGCGGTTCAGTTCCTCGAAGGAAATCTTATGTGCCCGATAGATGGTCTCCACAATCCACACGAGCTTGTTGGTTTGATTCAATGCCATATTTGTATATTACATTAATTGTTTTGATAACGTTTCGCTTGCAAAGATATTGCTATGGTGTGTCTTTTTTGTTCACACCTGCATCTTTTTTTGCCAAAACTAGAGATTTCTGACAGAATCCATCTGAAAATGACATTTGTTTGCATGATTATCCAGTTGAAAGCCATTGATACCACTTCCGGAGTCACAGCAACAGATGGTCTTCACAATAACTTCTTGATAGGTATCGCGAATATAGACACCTTACCTACTGCAACGATGATTCTTACCATCGCCTTATCGCTCCCATATCCAATATCAAGGAGCCAGGTTTTTACTTTGCAAAGTTACGATAAACGTAAACCTGCAAGTACCACCTGAAGGTTATTTCTGATTTTTTGTCTAAGCAGCCGGTAGCTACCGAAAAAAAATACAGAAATTCCTTGCATCATGTTTACTCGTATTTATCGTACTTGCTTGCACGTAAAAAGCCTATCACCTTGTAATCTCTAGGATTTGGGGAGAAGGGGATTATCATTATTTACTAGTTGCAGCAGGTCTGTCGTGGGATCACACGGAAA
Organism: Prevotella sp. Sow4_E9_plate; assembly: GCF_052116205.1. Classification (NCBI taxonomy): domain Bacteria; kingdom Pseudomonadati; phylum Bacteroidota; class Bacteroidia; order Bacteroidales; family Prevotellaceae; genus Prevotella; species Prevotella sp. Sow4_E9_plate. Next base: position 70,961 of record NZ_JBQKLN010000006.1, read on the forward strand.
ACGATTCTTAAATTATGATGTTACTATTTGTTCTTGGTGTTTCAGTGCTTGCAGTTGTTACAGCTTACTCTCCTGAGGAATGGACAGAGATTCTGAAGCAAACTGAAGAATGATTTTCTCATTAAAGCCGGATTTTGATAGAATCTGGCTTTCATTGTCATTGCTTAAGGCTTTCTGGATGAATGATTCTGTTGTCTATACAGCAGGTTTTACTGACTACAGAACAGAAAGTAACATGGTCAAATATACCATTTTAAAATTATTTATTGCCATATTTTTCCTGATTTCACTAAATATCAGTACTTTTGCAAGCGTTTTCAGAAAGTCTCGATTCACTGCCGCTCTTGTTTGAAGCAGGAGAGGAAGTAGTCGGTCTCATCGGGGTATTGATTACTTATCCGGTAGGTAATTCTACTGAGAGAAACGGTAATTTCGTTTCTGATGGCAGTAATGCGATTGTGAAGACAGGTGATGAATACTTCAACATCTTCCCTGCCTGGAACTGGACACGTATTCCTGGTACTACGGCTCCACAGATGCCAGATGTTCCGCTAGGGAAAAATGCCTGGAAACTTCGCGGCACCTCACAGTTAGCTGGTGGCGTAAATGATTCCCTCTATGGAGCTACTACCTATTTTATAATGATACACATGGTAGTATCCATACACAGGCGCGCAAGGCCTGGTTCTTCTTTGATCATGAAGTGGTATGTCTCAGTGCCGGCATCACTTCGAGGTCTCCATACGATGTGATGACCACAGTCAACCAAGACTTCGATTATAAAGGCTGTACATTTACATATCTGGCTGATGGAAATAGGAAGGTTCTGATACTGGAGAATACCAGGAACCTTCAGGCTGTTTGGCATTCTGAACTGGGCATCTGGCAGATGATATTCCATGCCAAGGGACAATACAGGGATTCAAACATACGAATCAAGGTGGATGTTCCATGTGCTCTCATGGTTAGCCGAAAGGCTGATGGCAAGGTTTGGCTGCATATAGCAGACCCTCTGCAAAAGGAGCAGATAATCAACCTGGAACTGAAGGCTGATCGAGATATGAAGAAGACCAAGAAATTGAGTTGCAACTTCACCCATATGGGGGAAGAAGCTGGAAAGACTAAGGCTTTTCTGCTCAATTAAAACATTAAATTATTATACATCAAGCAGTTAAAAGAATAAGGCTGCTTGTCATTTAAGGATAAAAGACAAGATATGATTTCATTTGAAAGTGATTACAACAATGGTATGTTGCCAGAGATACTGGAGGCTTTTGGCAAGACCAACAGTGAGAAGACCTCCGGTTATGGTTTTGACCCATACTCTGAGGCTGCAAAAGAGAAGATTCGCAAGGCCGTGGGCAATGAGAATGCTGATGTGTTCTTTCTGGTAGGCGGTACGCAGACCAACACCACAGTGATTGACTCCCTTCTACTGGGATGTGAAGGTGTTATTTGTGTGGAGACAGGACATATTGAGGTACATGAATCGGGAGCAGTAGAAGCTTTTGGGCACAAGGTCATCCCGCTGCCAGGAGAGAACAGTAAGTTATCATCCAGCACCCTGGCTTCTTACATGGACTCTTTCCTTGCCGACGAGACACATCCTCACATGGTACAGCCTGGCATGGTGTATATCTCAATGCCAACTGAATTTGGAATGGTTTATACCCAGGAAGAGTTGACCGCCCTGTATGCTACCTGTCAGAAATACGGCCTCCGTCTCTTTATCGATGGAGCAAGACTGGGATATGGTTTGGAATCTGAGGCATGCGACTACGACCTGCCATTCCTTGCCAAGCATTGTGATGTTTTCTATATTGGTGGAACCAAGGTGGGTGCCATGATGGGCGAAGCTGTGGTTTTCTCGGGTATGAATGCACCGAAGTATTTCTTCACCACTGTAAAGCGTCATGGAGCCTTACTGGCCAAGGGCAGAATGCTCGGCATCCAGTTTGACACCCTGTTTACGGATCAGCTTTACTTCAAGGTAGCTCGCCATGCCATCGCCATGGCCGCTCGCATCCGAGGTATCTTCAAGAAGCATGGCATCGCCATTGCCTACGATTCTCCTACCAACCAGCAGTTTGTCGTGCTCTCCCCTACCCTCCATGAGGCTCTTTCAAAAAGAGTGGCATTTGAGATATGGGAAAGAAAGAGTGATACTGAAATCATCTGCCGATTTGTGACCAGTTGGGCAACGAAGGAAGAAGAACTCGATGAACTGGATCAAATCTTAGATGAACTGGATTTTTAAATAACAGATTAAACTATAAGACAATGAGTTACACGTATCAATACCCAAGGCCTGCAGTAACAGCAGACTGCGCTGTCTTCACCAGAGAAGCAGAAACCAAGGTTTTGCTCATACAGCGTGGAAACGAACCTTTCAAGGGCAAATGGGCTTTTCCTGGGGGATTCATGAACATGGATGAAACCACAGAGCAGTGTGCCATTCGTGAACTGAAGGAGGAAACCGGACTTGGAATTTCCCAAGTGAACCAGATTGGAGTATATTCCAAGGTGGATAGAGATCCACGTGGAAGAACCCTATCAGTGGCCTACCTTGCCATTGTGGACAAGCCATATGAGGTCAAGGGACAAGACGATGCAGCCAAGGCAGAATGGTTCCTGCTCAAAGACCTGCCGGAATTGGCATTTGACCACGATGAAATCATGACCGATGCCATCACCCTATACGGTCGTTTAACTTCTAAAAATGAGAAGATGAGAACGGCAAGCATTGCTGATCTTGATGAAATCAGTCAGCTTGAAGCTTCTTGCTTTCCAGAGTCAGAGGCAGCAACAAAGGAAACCTTCAGGTGGAGACTGAATGCCTACCCTTCTCATTTTTGGGTATTGGAACAAGATGGAAAGATCATTTCCTTCATCAATGGCCCAGTTACGGAAGAACAGGACCTGATGGATGAAATGTACGAAGATCCTGCATTTTGCAAAGAAAACGGGAAATGGCAAATGGTATTTGGTATAGTGACACATCCTTCTTTTCAGCACCAAGGATGCGCCAGCCGGCTGATGAACCAATTCATCCTACATGCTAAGGAGGAAGGGAAAAGCGGTATTGTTCTTACCTGCAAGAAAGAAAAGATTTCATTCTACGAACAGTTCGGCTTCAAGAACGAAGGTTTGTCCACCTCTACACATGGAGGAGTTCCATGGTATCAGATGAGACTTAGTTTTTAAGGAACGAAATCATGATGAAGGAACTATGCATCATATTGGTTCTCATCAATGTCATTACCTTTTTGACGTATGGTATTGACAAATGGAAGGCCCAACATGGCAAGTGGAGGATTTCGGAGGCAACCTTACTCATACTTGCCATATTGGGCGGTTCTATAGGAGCCTTTGCAGGCATGAGAATTTGGCATCACAAAACCCAGCATTTGAAATTCAAGTACGGGGTTCCAGCCATTATCTTTGCTGAAACTGTACTTTTTCTGTTTGTTGCTCATGCTCATTGAACACAGCAGTACTATTCTGTAGCAATTCCCATTGTCAGGAAGCAAATATCAGACAAAGCTTCCAGATAATGTCTGCTTCCAGCTTTCACCAAGATATAAGTATCCTTGGTGAAAGCTATTTTTTTGTCTTCTACCCAAAGGACACCTTCTCCAGAGAAACAAAGATAATGCTCATCCATCGTAGGATGAACATGCTCCTCAACTTTCTCACCAGCTTTCAAGGTATTCTTAGCAATCTGCGTGACTGCCGTAGAAGTTTCCCCATTGGCCAACAATACTTGCTTCACACCGATATGGTGAGACGTTGGCTCAGGCAAAACATCAGTCAAATGTTTCTCGATATAACTCATATGCTTACTTTTTTCGGCAAAGGTACGAAAATACTTGGAAAAATCAAACTTTCCTGGGAGATTTCTGTCTTTAAGTTTAGAACCGTATCTGCCTCCCTATTATTTTTGAACCAGAAAAACGCCGTCAGAGCCTTTTTGAGAAGCATTGCTTAAAACTATACTCCATCTGTGTTATCTTGCCTTAGAGCGGCTAAAAACAGGCAAAATGAGCATCTTCATCGGACTATATTTTTATCGAGCCACTGAAAAAGACAGTTTATGGGAGTATTTCCTTTATAATTTTGTCGCACAAGCAGTCTTCATCCTACTTAACTACGACAATTTTATAATCAAAATCGGGGGCAGACGATTCATTGAAGCATACTATTACAGCTGATGGAAGAACACCAGTATCGAAACATACTGAGCTTATAATTTTGTCGCACCTTTACCTTTAAACAACGCCCAATCCCAAAGCCAAGAACAGAAGATACGACATCAGGATCTTTCCGTCAGAAGCTAAAAAGTCCATGATAAGCGTGTACAAAGAGTTAAATACCACTAACAAATTGCTTTATAATTTTGTCGCACCTGCTAAGATTATACTTATAATTTTGTCGCAGCTAATTTTATAATATTGTCGCAGTATCTTATAATTTTGTCGCACCAACACATTCTATGATACTTATATTCAATAAGTTATACTTGCTGAAAATAATAAGCCAAAAATAGAGAAAGAAAAATGAGCAGGGGACATGGAAGACTTTTAGGTAGGTCTTCCTCTCCCCCATTTCACGATATGGAGGAGATTATGGCCTGGATGTGGGAGGATTTTGGAAGGCCAAGCCATACAAAGAAAGAGCAGACTTTTATGCGTGTTAAAATATGTACTTTTATGTATTTATATGTTATCATTGCATGCTAACAAGCTCAAATACAGATACGACAACATTATAACAGAAACTCATCTATGGTGAGAAGCTGTACCATCATCCTGCAAACTAACAGAACATGAAGGAACATTGACTATAGGCTTTATAATTTTGTCGCACTGTTTAGGGGTAGCTATGTATATAGCTTTATAATTTTGACGCAGCAAGGAACTATATAATTCTAACATCTAACAAGTTATGGGCTATTCAAGAAGCAATTGGATATATCACGAGAACATAAGCAAGCCTTGATTACTGTGGCGACATGAAAAGAACCCGATCTGAAGGCTCATTTCTAGCCCTATAAGAATATAATGGAAAAGCATTAGTGTTAACTAACCATAACCATTAGCTTTATAATTTTGTCGCACCTTCTAGGGTTATACTTATAATTTTGTCGCACCTGAGTTTATAATTTTGTCGTATCATCTTATAATTTTGTCGCACCAACACTCTCTATAATACTTATTTTCAATTGGTTATAAAAGCTGAAAATAATAAGCCAAAAATAAAGAAATAAAAATGAGCATGGGAGAGAGGAAGACTTTTAGGTAGGTCTTCCTCTCTCCCATTCCACAATATGGAGTGGATTATGGCCTGGGTGTGGGAGGATTTTGGAAAGCCAAGCCATACAAAGAAAGAGCAGACTTTTATGCGTGTTAAAATATGTACTTTTATGTATTTATATGTTACAACAGCATTCAACATGCTCAAATACAGATACGACAACATTATAACTGAGACTAATCTATGGTGAGAAGCTGTACCACCATCCTTCAAGCTTATACCAACTATAAGCCTTATAATTTTGTCGCACTGTTTAGGGAGCTATGACGATTCAGGCGTATATAGCTTTATAATTATGTCGCAGCAACGGACTATATAATTCTAACATCTAACAAGTTATGGGCTATTAAGAAGCTATTGGATATGTGTGGCAACATGAAAAGAAGCCGATCAGAAATAAGAAACTGGACTCATTATCCACTAAACTTCCAGCCCTGAACGAATTTAGAAACCTATGGTAAAGAGTTAAATACCGCTAACTATTAGCTTTATAATTTTGTCGCACCTTTTAGGGTTATACTTATAATTTTGTCGCACCTAAGTTTATAATATTGTCTTAGCATCTTATAATTTTGTCGCACCAACACACTCTATAACACTCACCTACAATAAGTTATAAGCGCTGAAAATAATAAGCCAAAAATAAAGAAATAAAAATGAGCAGGGGACATGAAAGACTTTTAGGTAGGTCTTCCTCTCCCCCATTTCACAATATGGAGTGGATTATGGCCTGGTTGTGGGAGGATTTTGGAAGGCCAAGCCATAAAAAGAAAGAGCAGACTTTCATGTGTGTTAAAATATGTATTTTTATGTATTTATATGTTATAACAGCATTCAACATGCTCAAATACAGATACGACAACATTATAACAGAAACTAATCTATAATGAGAAGCTGTACAGTCAACCTTCAAACTTATACCGTGAGAAGGAACATTAACTATGGGATTTATAATTTGGTCGTAGAGTTAGTGTAGCAGTTACGCCCCAGACGTATATAGCTTTATAATTTTGCCGCAGCAACGGACTATATAACTATTACTTCTAACAAGTTATGGGCTTAACAAGAAGCTATCAGATATATCAAGAGAACATAAGCAAGTCTTGATTACTCTGCTCTGAAGTGAGCAACTGTACTCTTAATCCAGTAGATTCTTATAAAACAATAACGTTGATAAGACAATATTATAAAGTAAATAAACTGATTTGCGACATTATTATAATTTTGTCGCAAATGCCTTTATTTGCTATATTATTCATTATAATTTCGTCGCATACTTAAACAATGGAAGGGTACTTTCAGCTTGTGTTGCAAGTATCGTTCTACATAAACATAGAATATTGATTCACAGATATTTATAATATCTGTTGCGACAAAATTATAAAGCTTACCTACAAACATTACGTATCTCAGTGCCTATCCAGAATCTCCTTATAATTTAGTCGCGCCTTAACAAACACCTCACCATTATGCCTTTACTCATCATCCAATTCTAGCTGTTGCTATCTCTAATTATCAGCAGACTCCACTCACTGGTAGCAAACAAATGAGTCTTATACCTTAGATGAAGAAATAGCTATACAGCGACAAAATTATATTTCAAATGAATTTATTTACGACTTATTTATATTATCGTCTTTTATTGATTCATCTTTATTATAATCATTATTATTTCGTCGCAGCAATCTTCTCTTTTTCATTCACTTCTTATATCTTCTAATTTTGTCGCATTTACTATGTTAACTACCAAATTGCTAAGATGTTATGGTTAAACAAACTAGACCATTAAGTTATATTCGATAAATTTATACCCATAATACGATTCCTTATTATTATCTACCAAATACAATCTACTTCATAATATTGCTTATAATTTTGTCGTAGTTGTATTTGATGTACTATTTTACATAAGTCATTGATACAATGTGCAATCATCATGTTTGTTATTGTTCAAGTTATATTGAGCTCCTTACAAAACAGATATTGAACGAATCTATTTACGACAATATTATAAAAACTATGTCTTATCCTTATTTATTTTCAATCATAATTAAGTTATAATATAGTCGTACTTATTCTCTATACATGGAATTAAGATTCTGATAATCTTCAACTTTAGATGGTGATCCACAATGGGTTATCAAGTGATTCCTGTTCATCAAAACTTTTATACCCTATCCATTTTAAACTATTTCGGTCTTAAAGAGGTTAAAAATATCTAATTTGCGACTAGAAAAAATAGATTGTCGTAGAATTTATGTATTTTTGCCAAAAAATTAAAGCTAGAGATATGGCTAAGACAAAAAATAATGATAATATAGAAGAAGTCGTCGCAGAAGTTATTCCTTTTGCTGATGAGGTTGACCAGAATGGAAAAAAGAAACCTGGCCGCCCTAAAAAGGTAGATGGATTGGTTATCACTGATAACCAACACTACTTCATATCGCAACCGAACGATGTGACACAGGCAATCAGCAATCTTTCAGCTATCGAAAGAAATTGTTGGTTGCAAATACTGCGTGGTATCCAAAAGAACAAGGATTTACCTGATGGTGATCCTAAAAAATACGAGCTTACTCTCACTCGTAGCCAACTCTTGGAGTGTGTCTCTGGTCATAGTTCAAATTTGGATTATGCTTTCAATGCTTTGAAGAATATAACCGATTCAAAAAAGATATTCCATTCAAAAGATGGACACCGTATTTATGCCGGTTTATTGTCTTATGTGGATGAACATCCTGATCATGAAACCTATACTGTAGGTATCACTCCGGTACTCCTCCCCTACTTCACCAATCTCTCATCTGAATTTACTGTTTTTGACATGTATATTGAGATGAGCTTCAAGAGTGTGTATTCTCAGCGTTTCTATGAGTTCTGTTGCCAATACCGTAACAAGGAAGATAAGGTGTTCTTTATGACAGTACATGATATCAAAAAGATGTTCAATCTTCTTGAGGTTCGTGATGAAAATGGAAATATCAAGCAAAAAGAGCAGTATAAAAATGGTTCTGATTTCAAGAGACGTGTCCTTGATAAAGCAAAGGATGACATCAGGTCATTATATGAAAAAGGACTTTGCGATGTCTGCTTTGACTATAAAGTAAAGGAAAAGAACAGTAGAGGCGCTGTTACTTCTTACTACTTTATCATTGAGACAAATGGTAATACTGCGCGTTTAGGAGTTAAGAAACCGATTACGCCTACTCAGATAAAAATTATGTCGGAGGGGTATGGTAAAAAACTTAATGATCAAATAACGATAATTCATACTTGTCTGCGTGCTCATTTCCGTACAGAACAGTCTAATTATTATGTTACAGCTATCAGCAAGGAAGTTGCAAAGGTAGATTCTGTGTCAGAGAGAGTTGAAATTCTTCAGAAAATGGCGAAGCAGCTGAAGAAGATCGTTCTTAGATATAAGAAGGATGGTTTCAGTGAAAATGAACGAAAGATATGTGGTTCCATTTGCAAGATGTTTTATGAAGATTACAACATTCCATACATGTATAGTAAGCCTGGCAAAGGTGTCCAGGGTAGATTAAATTTTGACGATTAAATACTAGGTTATGATGAAGATTATTTCTGGTTTTAATTCAACGATCCCATCTGTTCGAAAAGTCAGAAACTGGTTACTGAATGACCCTAATCACATGTGGATTGGAAGGGATAGATTAGTAGTGTTTTTCATTTTGGCAGGTGATGAAGCGGCTAATGCTTTCCTGCCATTGGAGGAAGTTGATTACTCTATGCAAGATGAGAATATAAGAGCTGTATTGGAATCCACTCATCTGGAGGAAAAAGAGAAGAGACAATATTACCAGCAGGTTTATTATAAGCTCAACTCTATACTTAACTCTCTTGATGACTTGAACCTTCAACTTGCCGCAATGTCAAAGGAAGATGATATTGACTATTATACTGTGTTAGAGCAAAATGTACAAGTTCAACATGGTAAGTTGATGAATTTCATCAATGATGTTTTTGTATGGCGTGATCAAAAAGAAATGGGTGCTCTGTTGGGGGATATTCCGCCAGTAGCTATTGAAGACGAATGATTAATTAAGTGCATGTAAGGATATCTGATTCTTACATGCACTTTTTGTTTGTGGGAGACAATTGATAATTTTTATTCCCTCTTCGACCTGGTGTACGAATTCTTACGAGATCCTTCTCGGGTTTTTACGTTGCATAGTTTATGGTGGTAATAATATATTCCGTCATAAATAGAATATAAAGTATTATCTATCAGATGATTAATTGTTTCGGAAAAATAATTAGTAACTTTACTACTTTAGTTATCTAATTCTTAGATATTTAAATAATAAGTTATTTTATTAATTAATATACATATATATCTTAATGAAATTATTCATTGTAAAATAATTAATATGTAATCTTTTTTGTGTTTGACATTTTACGAAATAAAATGTGCTCCCCTACTCTTCTGCAAGTATGGGAGCACATTCTCTTAAATGGTTTATGAGGATGTTAATTCCTTAGAGCTTCTTCAGTCTAGATTTTAAGGAATCATTGACTTCTTCATCTTCGAAGAACATCTTAATGATGGCATTGGCAAGATGTTTTACCGAGAGTTTCTTCTCACCAGAGAATGCCAGCTTCAGCTTTTCTAGATTGAGTTTTAAGTCTTCATCAATCATAATCATGTTGCCAGTTTTTTTGGTAGCACGATATTCTTTCGAAAAAGCATCAGCATATTCCAATACCTTGTCAAGTGATGACATATCTTCTGTAATCTCGACATCTGTATCTTCAACCTTCTTTGAGGCTTTCTTAGGTTCCTTCACTACTTTGTTCTCCTGCTCTTCAGGTTTATCAACATTTGTTGATTGCTGTTTATGAATTGCCCTTGACAAACCATCTAGTCCACCTGGCAATGAATATTCATCGTTATAATCCATATTATGTCTTATTTATTATCTTTGTTAATCTTATCCATTATGTATTCAAATGCTTCTTTAACGAGTTCCAACTGCTCATTCTTGCAAATCATAGTTGAATTTCGTCGAATATCAACACGATCGTATATTATTGGGGTAACTTCACCAAATCCGCGGAACAAACTGTCTGACAAACTCCAAAACTTCTTTTCGTCTTCGATTCCCTGTCCCTTACGCACACGATTTGGCACAAAGAAAGACTTGGCGTGAAACTTCTCAAACTTTCCTTTCAAGATGTTCATCATTTGGATGAAGACTCCTGTTGACTTTATAGTGTTAGTCTCATAATCATATGGACAGACTATAGCATCAGCATTAACGAAAATAGGAATTAATCCATCCTCGGTAATGGTACCTGGAGTATCTATTAAGATTATTCCATCAAAATTCTTGGCAATTTCAACAGCCTTAATGACCTCATCTTTGTCTTTAATGTTTACAGCACAAACACCGAAAGGCTCTTCATCTTTTGCTTTTTGCTTCAACTCGTCGTTACGTCGATCGAATACAGTCAATTGTTGATCCGCATCAATCACATAAACGTTTTTGCCAAGTGAGTGCAAATAATGTGCAAACATGATACAGAGAGTTGTTTTGCCGACACCTCCCTTTTGGTTTGCAAATACGATAATCTTATTATTCCCCATGATCTTTATTATTAATATATTCTATTTACGTTTTGTTGAGGTAGCTACCTATGTTGAGGTCATTCCCCTATTCGTCCGCAAAGATACTAAAAATATTAGTAATTTACATACTTTTGCAGGGGAAATATTTAGTAATTAAGTATATTTAAGTATTAGATTACAAAAATACATATTGATAAATATATCAATACACTAGTAAATAAAATATTAAAGTAATAAAACACTTTATTATTAAATATTGTAATATGTTGATTATCAATTGTTCTATTCCGTATGCTTTAGGTAAGATTGCTTTTTAAGATATTGTTTTAAGGTGAATTTTATTGCGAAAATTATAAAATACTAAATATATTAATTATTTTAGTTATTCTTTTCGCTCGGTAAAACTATATGTATATTAAGTATTAAAACATTTAAATTACTAAATATTTAAATATCAAGATATGTATATTAAAACATAAATGCTCTTATGCTTCCTGATGGTTGTAAAGCAGTTTTCTTAGATATATGTTCCAGCTTATACTTCAAGATTATAATTTCAAGATATGTTTGCATCCAATTGAATTTGCTAAACTTTACGTCTTTGGCCGTCTGATAAGCAGGTGACTTCAGGGTAATTCTTTATGATTATTCAGCTAAATGTAGAAGCTGCTCTTCTATACAAATTGTTCCTAGGAATTGCATATATATGTAGTGTTGGGTATCCTCCACTACCCTATCTAAAAAAATGACAATATCCCCGGCTTTCCTACTCCAACCCTCCCCTATCGTCATGGATATAGAATACAAATGATTCCAGGCATAAGGCATCGAACATTAGCTTGGATAATAAGGAAAAGTGGTACGGCGTAATTCTAGTTAAGGTAGGCCGGTTCTATCCATCCAAGAAAACATGCCAGCTTTGTGGTCATTTCAAGAGGGACTGTCTTTTTCAGATTGCTACTATACTTGCCATAATTACGGTGAGTTGATCGTACAGGACCTGAATGCTGCGATGAATATACTTGATGAAGATTTAAGAAATACATCTGGCAAGATTTTCTATTGCACCGATGGAGAGTGTGTAAGGCTTGCTTGCAAGCATTCCGACTACTTCGTTTGTAAGTGTGATTGCTATTCTGAACGCTTAGCTTATTGAAAACAACAACTTGTTCCACTGCTTATTGGATGAGCATGAGTTAATATGACTTGACTGTTGTATTGGAAACTCATCGATCTAATCATTGTCTTCTGGTTTTTGGAAGTAATACCAGAGTAAAAGTACCTCCTACTTGTAGAATCAGACTTATGGTTATCATATTTTCCAAGACTTTGCTTCCTATTAGATGAAGGACGTTTTGGGGTATGCTTAGAGCTACCATTTTGCGCTTTCTCGTGAAGTGTATAGTGTTCCTTGACTTCTTCATGGTTGCTATTTATCTGATATGCTATGGAAATGTTTTGTAGCAGAGATTTCTCAGTATTGCGAATTGATTATCCCGAGGGCTGAGAAGCTATATATTTCTAGCCTATACCTCGATGGTTCTTCCCTATTGGCGGTCATTACTTCCTTTTTTTTGTTGATAGCTTCTGCTCAGATTTTTGGATTCCTAGGTATTGGCAAAAACAAAGTACTTTGTTACTTCATTACTAAACGCACGAAGTGTCTTGTTGTTTAGTTACTAAGTTGTTTAGTTTTCTTAGATACTAAGTATCTTATATATAAAGTATATAAATACTTCGATACTAAATATACGAAGTGTTTTATTGTTTTGATTCTAAGTTACTTAGTAGTCTTGATACTTAGAATATTCAGTACTAAGTATCTTATATACTAAGTATCTTGTTATTTTAATATTAAGTATCTAGTATATAAAGTATTTTGTTACTTCAATACTTTGTACATGAAATATCTTGTTGCTTAGATACTTAGTTGTTTAGTGCTCTTGATACTTAGAAACTTAAATGCTAAGTATCTTATATACAAAGTATCTTGTTACTTTAATATTAAATAATTAGTATATAAAGTATCTTATTACTTCATTACTAAGTATACGAAGTGTCTTGTTGCTTAGATACTAAGTATCTTATATATAAAGTATCTTGTTATTTCGATATTAAATAATTAGTATATAAAGTATTTTATTACTTCATTACTAAATATATGAAGTTTCTTGTTGTTTAGATACTAAGTTGCTTAGTGTTCTTGATACTTAGATTCTTAGATGTCAAGTATCTTGTATATAAAGTATCTTATTACTTTAATATTAGATAATTAGTATATAAAGTATTTTATTATTTCATTACTAAATATACGAATTGTCTTGTTACTTAGATGCCAAGTTACTTAGTATTCTTGATACTTAGAAACTTAGATGCTAAGTATCTTATATACAAAGTATCTTGTTACTTTAATATTAAATAGTTAGTATATAAAGTATCTTATTACTTTATTGCTAAATATACGAAGTGTCTTGTTGCTTAGATGCCAAGTTACTTAGTATGCTTGATACTTAGTATTCTTGATACTTAGAAACTTAAATGCTAGGTATCTTGTTTATAAAGTATTTTATTACTTTAATATTAAATAATTAGTATATAAAGTATCTTATTACTTCATTACTAAATACACGAAGTGCCATGTTACTTAGATTATAAGTTTCTTATATACAAATGAACTTGTTACTTTAATACTAAATATACTAAGTATTATATAACATCTAGTATTGAAATGGTTTTTCTGCCGTTTTCAAATAGGGTAGGAGCCGACTTTTTTGATTCTTGGGTTCTCTGAGAAGTTCTGTATCCCACTAACGACAACTCGTTATGACAAGCTGATAGGGTATAATGAGATGAGCATCCTTTTTCACATTCTGAATTTTCAAGTGTTTGAAGTATGTGGTATAGTATGGAGTGCCTGTTCGCAAGCCAGCCTGATTCTATCCATTGAGCAAGACTTGTTATCATGACTACGTGATCAGGAAGATGACTCATGTTGTGTACTTTGGACGTATATGGAGTGTGCTATAGTCCACGGTAGAGACTTTCTACTGTTTCTTTAAACTGCTTCAACTCTTATATTTATAACCATGGTATTTTCTGTTTTGCAGCTAATCCCTTAAATATTAAGTGTTTTTGCAAAATAATACTTTAGATATTAGTTAATAAAATAATAAATATATAAAATATCTTATATATTCTATTATTTATATCTTAGTTTTTTTAATGATTATGTATTTAACTAAGTTGACTATGTTTCTTTAGTCTTCAGTGTTCGATTCTTCTAGTTGTCTATATTATGTTGAACTACCTACGAACTTTAGATTTAAGGTGTTCGATTTCGTTTAGAACTGCGTATCATGTTTAAGGCAAGATTGTAGTGGGGAAGCATGAGGTCTCTAGTACAAGTATGGTTTGTGAATAGGCTGAGGTAGATGATCGGTAAGTAAGGCGATACTGTTCACAAGATCAACAGACCTTAGCCATTTGTTAAGATAGGTACCTGTGTTTACGTGGTATACTTTTTAATTATTAGGGGTGGTACACTTTTAAGTTAGAATCTACACGTGGCCTGAAAGATATCTTTTTAGATATGAGACGATGGGGCAGGACTGTATGTGATGTTGTTCGTCACAGAGACCTCCAGGTAGCGTGCTCTATTTCTTTGCAGGTGTTGGTTATTTGGTATATAGTAAGGTTCTGCATTTCTTGAAGTCTTTATTACCCTTATATTTTTACTTGGTAACGCTGCCAGTTCATCATGTAATTCATTAATTCTTAGATATTAAGATGAAAATACTTTGTATATAAGATAATATAATAATAAATATATTAAATATCTTATATATTCAATTATTTGTATCTAAGTTTTTCTCATGTTAAAGCATTTAGCTAGTTTTGTCGTAGTTCTCATATCAACAACTATCGATACTTGAAGCATCTATATATGTTGAACTATTCACAAGCTAAAGGCTTTAGGAGGAGTTCGATTTCATCATGGAATGCTTACGAGCAAGTCTTGCGTCTTCTTCATTTGTATGATCGATGGCTACTTCCTATATATTTCTTCAGTTTTCTTCAAGAATACTTCTGGCTGCATTCAAGTCGCGGTCTATTACGTCATCGCAATTTGGGTAGGTAGGGTGATGGTCTGCTACAGACTGCAGCTCCATGACCTACTCATGACTATGGTATGTCTTCGAGGATGTAACCGGTCTATGTTGATTAGGGATTGCTGTATCACTTTGCCTTTTTCTATAATATCTAGCTCACTATAATATGAACTTGATACTAGGTAATCTTCATACCGAAAATCGAAATGCTTAGATACTTAAATAATAAGTATATTAGTTATTTAAATACTTTGTTTAATATATTTCTTTCATTGACAGTCTAATTATAGTCTTCAATGATAGAGCATCTATTGTTTTATGAGTTGTCTCTCTGGAAGAATGCTCATCAATGTACCACTAACCCTGATGCGATTGACTATGGAAGCTTGTCTATGCTCTATATAAGTGATATGCTAGTATCCTTATCGGGAACTTACGTTTCATTGGCATGACAAGATTCAAGTGTGTGAAGATGTCGAGCCTGGTACTTGCTGAGTTTGTAAATAGTTGAAGTAGGAGACAGGTTAGAATGGTATGACTGTTGACAAGATAGTCGATTCTATCCATTGCATATGACTTTTACTTGTGGCTACTTGGACCGAAAGATGACTTTAAATATGGGACGTTGGACTTGATCTGAGTGTGATGTGGTATCCTCGTGGTGACCTCTTGGCTGCAAACAATCTTCTTTGATTGGGTTTTGGTAAACATGAAAGTCCTACTTAAAATGCATGACAAACTGTTTCTAATCTAATATTCTTTCCTTTCATTAGATATACTGTAAGAGGACTAAATACTTGAATAGTAGGCGTGTATGGATATAGTAATCTAATATATTAATTATTTTAGTACTTTGAATATTAACAAACAAAGGTATTTATATATTAATAAACAAAATATCTAATAATTAAAAATTTAACTGAGTCTATTATCATAATGATGTGAACTGCTTCTGTTGACTAGCGTGTATTCAAACAAGATAGATGCATGTCAACTATACAATGGAAGAAAGACGATATTCAAAATTCTCTCTATTTTAGAAACAAGTGCTAGATGGATTTCATGTGGATTTAGTTAAATAGGGCTAAGAAGATGGCTCTTCTCAGGAGAGATGCTAGTAGTAGGTTTGCAGTAAGATAAGAGTAATGAGATCTATATTATTTTTTGAAATCATGCGTTACCTCGTTTTTTGTCTTAGTTTGCAACCTTTCATCACTCGCTTTTTATAGTGCAAAGGTATGGCAGGCCTGTCAGATACCAAACACCTCTTCGTTATCGGCAAAGAATCTTTTCAAGCAGCCTTCCTCAATCAAGATTGTGGTATTCCTGAAAAGATTCTCTACCGATTGTTTGGCTTACTGACTTCTTTAGCCTTCCATCTTTTCTGCACATAAAAAGGCTAAGTGATGACGGGTATGCCGGAATGACTAAAAAAAAACTCGGATAGCATGATTACAAAAGTCTTAAAAAGGCAGTGAATCAGGAAATCCAGAATAAATTAAATGTTGAACTATAAATAAATGAAGATGACAGAGACAATTCAAATCATGGTTCCTAAGTGGAACATCGAGAGTGAGACTGGTTACAAGCCACGCACCACATTTTGGCAGGATTTCTCCATAGCTGATGCTTTTGGAGTGGATGCCGTAACAGATACATTTCATCGTGCGTTTGCTGAGTGGAAAGATAATTGTGTCTATGTAACAGAGCTTGTAATGGTGCTGAATCATAAGATAGCCCAATGGTATGAGAGAAATATGCAGTTAGCGGAACTTTACAACAAGTATTATCACATGGCTGCATGTTACGCTGAGGACAATCTCAAAGGAGACAAGTTGCAGTATTATTACAGAATAACAGATTAAAAAGGGAACGGCAAGGTTAACCACCTTGCCGCAAATTTTAGAATATGGCAAATATATTTAGTGATGAGACGATGGAGTTGGAGGAACTTTTTGCGTCTGATAAATCCAATATGAGGGAGCGGCATATTGAGTTTGCTAAGCGTGACTATGAGAAGCTCAAGCAGTTGGGATATGTTCGTACGCCGTCAGAACTGAAGCTTAACGAGTATCTTTGGGTTGATGTGCTATTCTATTTGAAACCTCGTATTCGAGTCGTAGAGATTGATGAGAACTTGGAATTTAGTATCATGCAGCATCCCAATGGATTGTGGACATATGGAGTTTCCGTTTTCCATGGAACCAGGGGATGGTCTTTCTTGCCCGGGATTTTTACGAAGCTATATCGTACGGAGGACGAGGCGAAAGATACGGCTATTAATAGCCTGATTAAGTATCTTCAGGTGGACAAGAAGACAGAGAAGCTGGTGAAGAAATTGAAGGAACGTCTGTCTGGTAACTTACAGCTTGATTTGTTCGCCGGTTTTGCCTTTTAGTGTAGAGTGGGGGAGAGGTCTGTTTCGGGCTTCTCTCCTCGGCGCGGCTGCTTCTTAGGGCGCAGCCGTCCGGCATAACCATCCAGTTATGCCGGATAAAGTGGTATCGCAGATGCTTGTTTGATGGCTGATGCAATCAGCATTTGAGATGTTATATCTATTGGGCGATGGGGGATTTGGGAGAGCACTTTAGGGAGATGGGCTACCTGTTTAAAAGATAGATGCTGGTGTTATGGCAGTAGAGATATGGTACCTCTTTCTCCTCTTCCTTTTGCTTCACTTTTGGAGAGAAGGGTGGCTTGTTCTTGGAAGGTGGTAGTCCTTTACCATCCTTGTGACAGGTCTCTTTTGTTTGGATGTCACCTCCTTTCGCTTGCCTTCCTTGAGGGAGGAGTGGCTGGTTTTGTTTTGGGTCTCGGAGTCCTGGGTGAAAAGAGGTTAGGGGTATTCTCTCTTTTCTCGGTGATGTTGATGGATACACATGGGTATAGGTAGGGCTATTCTTCTCAAGGTTTTTGGTTTAAGGTGGCGTCCTTTTTGATTCCTACTACTTTTCTTGTTTCTTGGGGTGAGCGTTCATTCATTTTCTTAAGCGTTATCCCTTGATTTTACTTTGCAAATTTACCACAAGCGGCGACTGCCAAGGGCACACCCAGGGGCTTGTCTCCACATTTTTTTCATTGTTTTTGGGTGCAGCGGCTCCTATTTCAAAAACAACCAGGCTGGCTTTGAAAATAATATGGGCCATCTCTTGTCTTTTCTCGCCTTCTCCTTGTTGGTGTTATTTCGCACGTAAAATTTAAGTATTAACGTTTTAAAAATTAAGATTATGAACGCAAGTAACAATTTCACAGTAGTAGGTTTTATCTGCAAGGACGCAGAAGTTAGAAACTTTGAGAAGAGCAGCCTCGCTCGTTTTGGCGTATCCATCAAGACCACCGAGAAGAAGGGTGGGGTGGAGATTACCTCTTCTTCCATCCAGAGCTTCGAGACCTGGATCAAGAATGATGACCAGGCGCTCCTCGATCTCCTCAAGAAGGGTAAGCGAGTAAAGGTGGAGGGTTTCTTCAAGAGTGAGACCTATCAGAAGGATGGCAAGGACCATCATGTTATCAAGCTTATCGCCACCAGTCTCTCAGAGGTGGAGAAGCAAAAGAAGGAGGAGGCAGCTTAGCCTCCTTTCCCATATCTGCCATGTTTATCTTTCCAAGGCTATCTTTTAGGTAGTCTTGGATTGATGGTACTTGGGGGATGGTATTATATCTACTTTTCGATGGAATCGCATTTTTTTTGAGGTTTTCTTTGTGAATTTGGATTTTTGGTGTATCTTTGTGCCATCGTCTGATTAAGTTGCGAAGTTTATGGCGTTATCGGTTCATCTGAGTAGTGGTATCTCGATGAAATCGTTCTTTTGGGAGCCAAGGAGGAATACATGGTTGATATGGACTGCATGTGTTTCTCTTGGCTCTTTTTCTTTTATGCCGGCTCTTTTATGCTTATCTTTGTCTATCTGTTTTGTTGATATCTATGGTTTAGTTTTACTGTGTCGTGGTTTAGATAGATATCCATGGGAAGATAATACTTATATCTATTGTTTGCTACTGTAGTTTTGTGAATAGAACCTCGTTTTTATCATTTTGTCGCAGCATAATCCCACCAGGCTTTTTATCGTGCAAAGGTATGGCAGTCTTGGCAGATACCAAACACCACGTTGCTATCGGCGAAGAATCTTTTCCGGCAGCCTTCCGAAATCATAGATTGCGGTTTTCCGGAAAAGATTCTCTACCGATTGTTTGGCTTTCTGCCATTTTTGACTGCCATGCTTTTTTGGCACGAAAAAAGGCTTGGTGTGAAGGTTATGCCGGAATGCTAAAAAAAAACTCGGATTTATCCTCAAAACTCCAGGGATTTGAAAAAGGCTGGTTGTTTCAGGAAATCCAGAATATTTTAAGTTTAATTTAAAGCAATTTGAGATATGAGACAGAATTTTTCGGGGTTTTGCATGGAGGAATTTCCTCAGTATAAGGCTTATAACAATGGGCTTGGAAACTTGACCACAGTGGAGCTGATTTCTTTGGTTATCGGTACAGGTACACAGAAGAATGTGGAACAGGCACGTCAGATATTCAATGTGATGGAGGAGAGCTTGCGTAATATAGCCAAGGCTAGGGTAGAGGACTTGCAGGTGGTTCAGGGTATCGGGGATTCCAAGGCGATAGCTCTTCAGGCAGCCATAGAGCTTGGCAAGCGTTACAGCTTGGAGAATATGGCAGAGCGTCCCGATTTGGGCAGTAGCTTGGCTATCTATAATATCCTTTATCCGCATGTGAAGGATTTGGAGGTGGAGGAATGCCATCTGCTTTTGATGAACCAGAACTTTAGGCTTATCAAGCATGTGCCTATGAGTCATGGGGGTATCACGGAGACGGCGGTAGATGTGCGCAGAATCATGAGGGAGGCTGTTTTGAACAATGCTACTATCTTGGCAATTGCTCACAATCACCCATCCAATAGCCCTCATCCCAGCAAGGCTGATGATATGCTTACCAAGAGCGTCAAGGAAGCTTGCAGCATCATGCGCATCTTTTTCATGGACCATGTGATAATTGCTGATGGGTGTTATTTCTCTTACCATGATAAGGGTAGATTGGATTTGTAAAGGTAACGGAGAGGCTCACCACCTCTCCATAAAAAAATATTTGTATGAAAGTACGTTTATATCATGATGAAAGGGTAAGCGCCAAGGATGCGCCGGATGCATGGTCTATCTATTGTCCTTACCCTAAGAAGTATCAGAGGGTTACGGGTATCAAGGGCGTTTATCTAGGGTGCAAGCCTACAGATGAAGGCATGATACGTTGTTGGGAATCCATGGAAGTGGGGCAGAAAGTCAGTTTGGGAAAGCGTATGGCTTTATCCAGTACGCCAAAGGCTTTTCAAGTTGCTTTTCGCAAAATAGAGCGTGTTTATCAGCATGCTTGCAAGGTTGATACCTTGGAGGCATGGGGAAAGTTTCAAAGAGTTTAAAAATAAGGATTATGAATCAGAAAGAAGTTTTGGAGTTTGATGGTTTTCGTGTGGAAAGAGAGTCTTTTCTTGGAGGGGATTGTTATGGTGTAGTCACCTCTTGCAAGAAAGATGAGAAGGGTGTTTCTTATCATTTGGAGGTGGAGTTTGATACATCTACAGCCAAGTTTCATTTTTCCAAGTGTTATGCTCATGAGGTGGTTCCTTGCCAGGAGCTTTCTGCCGGCGGTAAGCTCAAGGTCATGGCTTATCTAATAGAGAAGGCGGCTAGTGCGTATGTGACGGAGAAAGCGGCTGTTCAAAAGATGTCTTTCGAGAAATTGAAGGTGTTGTATCGTGAGGATGAAGTGGTGATGGGAGAGGTTCTTGCCTCTGAGAAAGCCGATGGCTTGACCATAGAGGAGTCGTTCTTTCTGTATATCCTTGCTCAGAATTGGGCGAATGGTGATGAGTTTTCATTGGCTTGTGGAGGAGTAGAGGAAGAATGGGTGTCTCTTGTGGAAGAGGCAAGGAAGATGAAGATTTGATGTTTAAGAGTATATTTAGAAAAGAAATCCTATGTTTTGGTAGGGTTTCTTTTCGCCTTTGATGTTGTCTTGTCTTTGTGGGGATTTGACCCTTTGGTCAAGTTTTCTGTTTCCTCTGCAATGTATATCATTGTAGATGCATATATGTTTAGGACAGGTGAGGTGGTTTGTATCTATGTCAGCAAATATCTGGTTGTTGAAATGGAGTGTATTGCCTTTTAAAGTATCTCTTGCTGATGTCATGCACAAGAAGAGGTCTTTTCGAGTCTGGTCAAGGGTGACTTACCCGCAAAGGTGGACTATATCCCATCTTCACTGGGTAGTTCACGCATGACCATTCTCTTCAAGACTCACGCCCAGGCGTTCTCTTCATGTACATGACTGTTTTAGTCCCCAAGGCAGTATGGGCCTGCCATGCTACCTTGCCACCTGACCATATTGTCAGAGGGCTAAAGGGAGAGAGGTTCGTTTGCCCACGGTTCCCTTTGGTCATGGTGGAAAAACACCGTGTTTTATGTTTGATGTGATTTCTGATGGGATATATCTAGGGTTCTATTTTGTTTTTTATGGGGAATACTCCTCACTTTTTATCTTTTCTAGCCGGTAGCCATCACCATAGTCTTTTTACTTTGCAAAGGTATGTGAAGTCCTGGCAGATACCAAACACCACTTTGTTATCGGCTAAGATTCTTTTCCTGCAGACTTCCGCAATCAGAGATTGGGTATTCTAGAAAAGATTCTTGACCGATTGTTTGGCTTACTGCCCCCTTGGACTTCCATTCTTTTATGCACGTAAAAAGGCTAAAGTGATGACGGTTATGCCGGAATGTTTATAAAAAAAAAGCTCGGATTCTTCTGAAAACAAAAGCTTGAAAAGGCAGTGAATCCGGAAATCCAGAATATTTTTTGAGTGTTGAACTTTTAAATGATATTGGAGTATGAATGCAAATCTTTATTATGACTGCAATGGTGAATCATGGACTATCTTAGACTTTCACAGCAGTATTACTTTCTCTTCTGAGAGAGGTTTGAAGCAGGCGATTAACCGAAAGATTAATCGTGATTTGGAGAGCGGAAATCTGAGACGTCACTTCGGAACCGGCTCTAGAGTGAATGTAAACGTGTATTGTAAGGAGCTTGGATTTACAGAAAAGCCACTTGCAACTACCCATGTGAATGTATATTGATTTAATGAAAGAATTTAGATATGAGCAAATTCATTGAAGTGACAGCAGGAACAAAAGTATTGATTAATACCGACGAGATTGCTTGCATTGAGCCAACTGAAGATTATAAGGACGGCAAGGAGGTTTGTGTGATTACCCTCATACACACAACAAAGCATAGCGTTGAGGGGCGCAAATTCATAACGAAGGAAAGTTATGAGGAGGTCAAGCAAATGATTATTGGGACTAAGTAGTTTCATGTTTAATGTTCTTATCCGGTAGTTGAAAGGCTGCCGGATAAGATTAACAAAGGAGAAAATATGAAAAAGTATCAAGTTGAAATCGTTGAAAAAATAGTTTTTCAAGTAAGCGTTGAAGCCGCAAACGAGACAGAGGCTGAGAATATGGCAAGAGACCAATACGACAAAGGTATCTTAGAAGGTAATGGTGAAAAGGTAAGCGTAACATTTGATGTTATTGATGATTAATTAATACGTCTATGAAAAAGTTAACAAAAAATCATCCATCTGCAAGGTGGATGATTTTTTCGGGCTGCTCCCTCCTACGGCACAGGTGCAGTGTGGAAAGAACGGAGGGTTTGATGTCTTTTCTGTTTGGTTATATCTATTTATATATATTGTTTATTGCGTTATATTGTTATATACTTAGAACTCTAAGTCGCTGACTTTGTAATAGACAAAAAAGCTAGGTAGATTAAGTTTTACCTAGCTTTTTCAATGAAATTCTAAGTACTTTTGTATAGCCTTGTTAAGTAAATTTGTTATAATATTGCGTGCATAAAGAATAATATGTATCTTTGCACCGACTTCAAATATACGGAGTTCAGTGCATTTTTTATGCGCTAAATAAACGGATAAAGTAAAATATCCGCAGAAAAGCCGTAAATTTGCAGTAAATTTAACAAGAATTTTAAAATTTATAATTATGGCAGATTTTGACAGTATTATGGCAATATTATTGCTAGTGTTAAATGCTCTACTGTTTATGGTAGAGATTGTTTATTACGTAGTTAAGACAGCAAAAGAATTGTCTTGATGTACGCATTTAACCTCGCTGAGCCACATTATGGGTATGTGGAAAGCAAACATATAACTCGAATGAGCGATAGCTTCCATTCGAGAAGTAAACTCATTTTATAATGGCTGCCTGCACCAATCCACCAAGCAAGTAGCAAACCTCCTCCCCATACATATTTATCAAAAACTGTTCAGAAATATGCTGAACCACATGCAGCATTTCGTGACTGAGGCTATTCATGTATTCAGCCTTTGAAGTAGCCCATCCTATAACAACCACCGTTTTTCTTATATCAACATTAGAATAGGTTATCCCTTTATTGGCTTCACCTTCGAGCACGAGATTACAGGCATCTTTGAGAGGAATGCCGCTGCATCCCAAATCCCGAAGATAAAATACCATTTAAACACCCTTCAAATGTCGTTTAAATGCTTTTTTAATTCACATTTCGTTTTTGGAGTCAAAAATCACATTTCGTTTTTGCAAGATAGCTCTTTTCGTTTTGCCGTGATTAAATTTTGGTATCATTCTTACATATCAAAATATTTGGAATGAGGCCTTGCAGTATGCTGAGAATACTCTTCAGGGTGGGGATTTGCAAAACAGTAAAAGAATGTTTGACTTTTATGGTTGATTAGCTTGTTGTAAATGTTAATTGTGGGAATTGAACTACTCACAATCAAGTTTTTGCTTGTGGGTAGTTCAATTACATCAACTGTTATTCTCTAAAGGTGTTGGCGTTGAGTATTTTATCTATTACGCTGTGGGCTAACAGAATATATCATGTTTATGGCTGAAGGTTTGCATTATGTCTATATCTGCAAGAGATAGGATGGTTGTATTTGGGTGAAGGTATATATTGTCTTTTGAACCTTCTCTTGCTGATGTCATGCACAAGAAGAGGTCTTTTCGAGTCTGGCCAAGGGTGACTTACCCGCGAAGGTGGACAATTTCCCATCTTCACTGGGTAGTTCACGCATGACCATTCTCTTCAAGACTCACGCCCAGGCGTTCTCTTCATGTACATGACAGTTTTAATCCCCAAGGCAGTATGGCCTGCCATGCTACCTTGCCACCTGACCATATTGTCAGAAGGCTAAAGGGAGAGAGGTTCGTTTTCCCACGGTTCCCTTTGGTCATGGTGGGAAAACACCGTGTTTTATGTTTGATGTGATTTCTGATGGGATATATCTAGGGTTCTATTTTGTTTTTTATGGGGAATACTCCTCACTTTTTATCTTTTCTAGCCGGTAGCCATCACCATAGTCTTTTTACTTTGCAAAGGTATGTGAAGTCCTGGCAGATACCAAACACCACTTTGTTATCGGCTAAGATTCTTTTCCAGCAGACTTCCGCAATCAGAGATTGGGTATTCTAGAAAAGATTCTTGACCGATTGTTTGGCTTACTGCCCCCTTGGACTTCCATTCTTTTATGCACGTAAAAAGGCTAAAGTGATGACGGTTATGCCGGAATGTTTTAAAAAAAACTCGGATTCTTCTGAAAACAAAAGCTTGAAAAGGCAGTGAATCAGGAAATCCAGAATATTTTTTGAGTGTTGAACTTTTAAATGAGACAAGATGAAAGTATTTCTTTTTTATCGTACAGACAATTGGAACTCCCGTGAGAGCAAGGACTTGGTTTACATCGGGACAAACAGGGAGGCTAGTATCAAGAAGCTGATGAAGTTGGAGAGTGAGCCTATTACTGAGGAGCAAGCCGAGGACATCAGACGGATGAACCAAAGTCAGTGCAATAATGTAGGATATGAGTGGGTAGTGGAGGTGTGGACTCCGAACCATTTGAGTGAGTAACTTT
The DNA here is from genome assembly GCF_052116205.1 of Prevotella sp. Sow4_E9_plate. NCBI lineage: Bacteria > Pseudomonadati > Bacteroidota > Bacteroidia > Bacteroidales > Prevotellaceae > Prevotella > Prevotella sp. Sow4_E9_plate. Next base: position 95,946 of record NZ_JBQKLN010000006.1, read on the forward strand.
TAAAACGATTTTTTATGGCTAGATTGATAGATGAGGGCAGGATAGCCCAGTTGAGTAAGAAGCAAGGATATTTCTTGAAGTACTTTCCTGCAAGAATCCGTAATGTGGGTGAGGATGCCAAGGAAGATAGAAAGCTTATCTATGCGTTCAAGGATGCAAGGGATGATGCTTACAAGTTGGTGGCGCAGATGGTGGATGGCTATTTGAAGCGTGAGTATGGGGAGCAGGTGAAGGACATGGTTTTCCTATGTGTTCCAGCTAGCCGTCAGGAGGTGAACAAGAGCCGCTACAAGGAGTTCTGCAAGGAGGTGAGCCGATTGAGTGGTATCAAGAATGGTTATTCCCATCTTATCTTGATGGAAGACCGCTTGGCAGTTCATGAGCGCAGAAGAGGAAGAGAGAAGGAGATTTCCAAGGTGAGCATCATGGATTTTGACAAGCCTTTTTTCAAGGGTAAGCAAGTGCTCATCTTTGATGACATCATCACCACCGGTGGCTCTTATGCCATCTTTGCCGAGGAGGTGGAGAAACATGGCGCTCATGTGGTGGGAGGTTTGTTTTTAGCTAGAACACATTATATATATAAGAAGGTATGAATCAGATTTTCAAAAAGCAGAGCGTTGTCTTCACCGGACATCGCTCTGTTCCAAAGGACAAGGAGCGGGAAGTGAGACAGCAGGTGAGAGGAAAGATAAGGTTGCTTTTCTCGTTAGGTTTCAGAAAGTTTGTTTCGGGCATGGCGCTAGGTTTTGACATGTTGGCAGCTGAGGAGGTTATCAAGCTCAAGGAGGAACTGAAGGGGGTAAAGTTGGTTGCGGTTGTTCCTTACAGAGGTCAGAGTGAAAGGTGGGCTCCCTATCAGCGTGAGCGGTATCAGCGTATCTTGAATGAGGTGGATGAAGAAATAGTGCTCAGTGAGGAGTATTACAATGGTTGTCTGCTCAAGCGCAATGACTACATGTTAGCCCATGCAAGTGACATCATCGCCTATTATGATGGCAAGCCTAAGGGAGGAACTTTCTATACCTGCAGAAAAGCCAGGCTGAAAGGATTGGACATCATCAATCTTTATCGATGAATTTTGAGGGTTTCTCGCCAATAGGCGAGGAACTTTTTTTGTTTTTGGGGGTATATGAGGGAGTTTCGGTAGTTGTTATGCTAAGATGATACTCCAATTGTGTGCCAAATTAACCCTGTAATTTTAACATATAAGATGTTTGCAGTTAACATTTGAAAAGGCGCTTCTATCATATCTAGAACATGTCATAAAGTCTTTATATGCGGCGTTTTGGGGATTCTATATCTACTTTTTGGAGCTTCAAAACTTGCATAATAGGGTTTTGTATAAATGTTAAATATATAGTTATATAGCGAAAACTACTACTTTTTAAGTTTTCTTTTTTACTTTTGCACCCAGATTCAGGTAACATATCAATAATCGTATTAGAATAAAATGAAGGTAAAAAAGTTAATTGTATTCGGTATGACCATGATGGCCATATTGGTTTCCTGTGAGCGGCATCCTTCCTTCTCTTCGTCTGAGGAGGCATTACAGGGATGCAAGCAGCAGCTGGAGCTTTTGAAGCAGCAGCAGGATGCGTCCATTGAGGACCTTTCTTCTCTTACCTCCACTTGGCTGGAGGTACGGGATTCTGCCTACAGTAGTTTTGGCAGGGACTCTTCTCTCAACCTCAAGAGTCCGATGGCTGTGGCATATTTCATGGTGTCGGATTCCATACGGGCGGAAATCACCCGTTTGGCGTTTGTCAAGCCTCGCTCGCTTCGTGAGGTGATGTATTTCAAGCTGAACACTGCCATGCAGCGGAAGGTGTTGGAGAAGAATGCCATCTTCAAGGATGCGGTAAAGTATTATGAGAAACTTGATACTTATCCGCTCTATCCATCATTGAAGACGACGCTTGCAGCCTATGGCAAACTTCTTTCCTCTGCCACGTCGTTCAAGCAGGGTGACGAGCTGATGAACTTCATAGCCTTGGAGGATAAATGCTTCAGGAGTTTGATGAAGTATCTTGCTCAGGTGGATACCGAGACCCTGCAGAAGCTTACCATGGGCACCACCCGGGTGTTTGATGGACTCTACTCATCTGTAGGGGCACAAGTGGATGATGTCAACGACAGAACCATGTTATATCTAAGCATGCGATTCAACCGGCGCATCATTCAGAATGCCTTGGCATGTAAGGAGGATATTTTGTCCAGAAGACGCCTTGGTAACACCCAGCAGGCCAACTATCGATGGATGCTCATCCAGCCTTTCATGGCCATTGACGACTATTCTGCTGCCGTGTTGACTGAGGAGCAGAGAGAGCAGCTTCTTGCCCTCTCAGATGACTTGCCTGGCTTGCTTGAAAGGTTGGATGCCAGGAAACATGTTCGAGACAAGGAAAATAACTTGACAGAGGTGTTGTCGGAGTATTTCCTTAAATCATATCTATCATCAATATTATAATTGCAATCAAATGATTAAGACATTAAGCGACTACAATCTTTTAGAGAGCGAGGAATGGAAGGATTCCATTAATACGCTCTTCCTGGAGTTGCGCAGCAAGCTCCCGGAATTCTTTAAGGAGGTTCCTCTACCTACGATTCCTCATGAGGATTACGTGGAAGTTGTCATACCTGCTTCCAAACAGGTAATGATGGAGGATTTGGTAGAGTGGTTGGAGAAGAAACTTGGGCTTCACATCCTCTATGCCAGCAAGCAGAACTATGGCAAGCTGTTAAAGGCGGCAGCTTATTCCACACCGGTGGATGGCAGTATGTTTATCATTCACATGGGGAGTGAGCAATATGGGGTCATTGATTCGTTGACGGTTCACTTTTACGACAGTGATGAAACCATGCTTTTGGGCATCCAGCATGTGCTCAGGGATGTTACCAGGGTGCCGGCAGAAGTTCTGGAGTATCAAAAGATGGATGAGATTCTCTCGTTCTTTTTCTAATTTAGCATATCTGTAAAAGATGGTGATGATTGTTTTGAAATGGCTCCTGGCTATGCTGCTTACATCGGTTCCCTTTGTATTCCACTATTGCATCAAGCCTAAGGCTGCCAGCTCTGATAAGTGGCGCAACTTCTATAGTTTCCTGTCTGCCCGAATGCCTTGGATGAAAAGGAAGGCGCTTGCCGTAAAGGCATGGATCTCCTATGTATATCACAAGATGTATAGAAGTGACAATGGAAGAAAATTCTTTACATTGATTCTTGTCATTTGTATGCTGGTGTTTCAGGTGGTGGACTTTCATGCAGCCAAGGAAGCCTGTTCGTTTCAGGTGGAATGTGCGGCCAAAGGGAAGGCTTTGAGCCTTACACCTTATGATATAGGATTGCCTGGCATTGTTGGTGAGGTTGAACTGGGTCCCAAGTCGTTCATGGAGAACATCCTTTATCCGTTTCAGACCTCTCTCTGGGTTTACATGGTGGCTTTGATGATGACGTTGCTGCTGTTTTCCTATAGGCTTGCCGACAGGGTGTTGGTTGGGATTCATGGGAGCAGATGCTTGCAAATTCTCCTTGCCTCTCTTGCTATTGTGGTGGCAGTGGTTGATTGTGGACGTGCCTTCCTGATGGGTGAGCTGATCTTTATCCTACTCATGGCCGGTATGGTATATCCGTTCAAGCAGCTTCCGCCTGTTCCCGGGATGAAAAGCAGGTGGCGCAGCTTGGGTTCCTGGCCACGGGGAAGGAATGCTGCCTAGGAGCTTTTGAAAGAGCATCACAATCTTCAACTGTCTCTCAGGTAGATTATATAGTTAATGGTTATATCTAAAAGAAATATTCAAATGGTAAAAGAAAATAGTAGCAGTAGCGAATCGCTTCCGAAGGAGGAGAGATTCGTTATCAACATGTCGTCAGAGCTAATTGCTTATCTCTGTAACGACTATTCGTATCGCAATCCCAACAGATTCTCTCGCTTGAAGGCTTTGCAGGATTTGCTTATCCGTTTCCAAAAGGCCAAGCTCGCTTCCAAGGACATGGATGTCAACATCGCGCAGCTGGTGAAGGCATGGGGATGGAGTCGCCCGGCAGTGCTGGCCTTTGTTGACCAGCTTCAAAAGTATGAGATTCTGGAGGTGTGCAACATGGTAACCAGTAAGGTGGTGCATTTGAAGCCCAGCATCTTCAGCTCCGGGCTTTCTCCAACTCCTGGTGGATAGCCTCTCTTCAGCCCTCTTTCCTGGAAGATGGGCACGATGGATCAATCTGGTTTTCGGCTTCGGTCAGGTGGCCTGCCATATCAGGAAAACTGCTTCTATCGAAGGCTCGTTTCCCAAGGGCGCTTGCGCCGGAAACCGCACTTTTTTACATCAGGGGGGAGCCTAATCCCCGGTTTCATAGCTAACGCTTTGAAACACGGAGGCTTACCTGCCAATTTCTTGGCAACTTCGTGCGGCAAGCCGAGGTAAGCGATTAGGCTTAGGGAAAGTCCCTAAGAACCCTTTAGTCCCTGCTGACAAACAAAGGAAGTTATGGCAAAACAAGTACTCGACATTAGAGCCGGAAAAGGCATGACAACCTCTCAGAGCAATGAGTTTCTTCGCAATGCTAATGGTGGCGAGAGGTTGAAGCGTTGGAGCGGCAACTATGATTCTACTCGCGAGCACCTGAATTTTGAGATTAAGAAAGGTGGGGTGATTTGTGAGGTGGACAAGAAAACATCTGTCCCCAAAAGAATCAAGATGCTGCTTGAGGAACGAAAGATTTGGGACCCGAACAGGGGGAGGGATCCGCCGTTTTTCCGTACGGTGGCCAATATCATTTTAGGTGGTTCCAGAGACCAGATGCATCGTCTGGCCTTTGGTGACCAGGTGGTGAACCTCAAAAAAGGGGCTGATAACTCTAATATTGTCCGGCATCCGGAGATAGAAGAATGGGCTAAGGACATGTATAAATTTGTATGTGAAAGGTTTGGTGAACAGAATATAGCATCCTTTATCGTGCATCTGGATGAAACCAATCCTCATGTGCATTGTACAATGCTTCCCATTACAGAGAACAATAAGTTTTCCTGGAAGTCCTATTTCGGTGAGTTGAAGACGGATGGTCTGAGAATTTACAGCAGTCTTCACAATGACATCGCTAAGATTAATCAGAAATATGGTCTAGAGCGTGGTGATAGAATTTCTGAAACAGGAGCCCGGCATCGTTCCACGGAGGAATACCACGCTGAGCTTCGGGAAAAATTAATGAGTGAGAATGAGCAGCTATCTCAAACCATCGAGGGGCAGCAGGCTGTCATCAGGGAGCAGCGAGCTACTTTGAGTGGCTTGGAGAAAGACATCAAACATGCCACTGCCAGGTTCAAGGCCCTTCAGACCATGATTGCCAATTTGGAATCTAAGAAGAATCGGTTGTTGGAGGAGGTTGAGCAACTCAAGCGAGACCGTGATTCCGGAAAGATTAGTGCCGAAGAGGCAAAGATCAGGCTTGATAGGATACAGAAGGAACTGGAAGAGGTGGATGAGAAAATTGCTGACAAGACTCAAAAACTTCATACTGCGGAGTTACAGCTTGCCCAGTTGCAAACCAAGACCCTCTCGGCTGAGAGAAAGTTTGAAGAGGTACAGAAGAAGCTCCAGAAGGAAGTGCCTTTGCTCAGCAAGGCCACCGTCAAGGAAATGCAGCAAATGGGGTATATGATGATGGCCACAGATGCCAAGCACCGGGTAGCCAAATATCATGAGTTCCTTTCTTCGCTTCCTTTTGAACAGAGGCAAGTGGCAAGGCAGACAGGAGACATTCTCTTTGATGGTTCCATAGCAGAGACTATCATGGATAATGCCGTACAGGTGACTTCCATTGCCGCTGCTCTATATCTGGGCTATCTGGATGCTGCCACTAAGATTTCACAATCCGGTGGTGGCGGTGGTGGACCAGGCTCTGGATGGGGAAAGCGTGATGATGAAGATGACCTGGCATTCCGCCAGCGTTGCTTCTTCATGGCCCTTCACATGATGAGACCTTCTCAGAAGGTTCAAAGAAAACGATAGGAGTGGATATACCGTCTGCTCTTTCTCTTTACTTGATTGTTAGATAGTTGATCGGCTTTTGTTTGTAGTTTGCATCTTTCATGCCGATGAACTATCTAAGCTTTACCCACCAGAAGTGAGACAGGAAGTAGGCTAGATGATGAAAGTCTTTTATCGTCTAGCCTGTCTTCTTTGTTTTATATTCATATTATCAGAGGTTTACATGTAATGAGGTAAACGGTTTCGTAGTTCTGATAGTTTTACAATTCTTGTTTTTCTATCCATTTTAATATCTAAGGCATGTTTGAGGTATAGTAGTCAGTAAAGTGTAAATGAATGTTTAGCATACCTGCATTATCCATGCAAAACTCCCCACATAGCTTGTTTGAATAGTTATGTGGGGAGTCCTTTTGCCTGTTACTTGTGCTATGCAGCTTGAGTCTTAGGTGAGACACCTATGTTTGCTTCCATTCGCTCTTTGATGGACTTGAGTCCTTCATACTCGAAATAGAAGATTCCTTCTCGTGTATCAACACGGAATCCGTGGCTTGTCTCTTTTAAGTCGAATGCGTAGGTTTTATCCTTGGTGATAACGTTGAAGATTGCACATCCAAAGACTGGTGTAACAATTAATATAGCGCGATCAGGATGGGAGATTGTACATCCATTACTCATTTTTTTGAGGCGAATATCACCAAGTATAATAGCGTTCTTTTCCATATGAATTTATTGTTTGATTGATATTGAATATTAATACTATGCTTTAATTTAAGAGAAGTGCTTTTAGTATCTTTCTCTTTTCTGCTTGCAAAGGTATTGCAAAATAGTGAAATGGTATTTCACTCACTCTAATTTTGTATTTTTGGGGGTTAAGTGATTTAAAAAGGTTCCATTAGAAATGTGGATGTCTAGTGGAACCTGATGAGAGGATACCATACTCAATGTCTCTGCTATCTTCATTGCAGGTATGGAAGAATCTCCAGTGGAGAGCTAATTGCTTGGTCGTATGCGGTGCCAAGCAGCATGCTTCTTTCCTTAGTTCCCCAAAGGCATGCAATGGCTTTTATGCCTGCTCTTTTAGCTGCAATCATGTCTATAGCCCTATCTCCAAAGCTCAGAACATCTTCCGCTTTCTCATTCATCAACTCCAATGCCTTTAGCATAGGGGCTGGATGAGGTTTGATGGGATGGGCGTCATGGTAGCCAACGATGAATCTTGCTGGAATCTGGTAATGGCTAACGATTCTTTCCACATAGGGACGTGGTGAGGTGCTGACTATTGCCATCTTGATTCCTTGTGCTTTAATGTGGTCAAGGACTTCTTGGATTCCTGCATACATGGAGGTATATGGGATTAGCCCATATGCCTCGTGCCAGTTTCTCATCTTTCTGGCATTTTCCAGTATTGTGGTATCTACAAGAGTTAAGTCCAGATCAAAAATCACTCCTTTTGCCATAAGCTAAAATAATGAATCCTTGATTTTGGGTTTGTTGATCTTCTCTACTGATTCTCTGATGACGGCAAGGGCTTCTTCGAATGAACCTGATGTCAGGGCGTGTGCTTTTCCATCTTCCAGGAACTTCTTGTTGCCTTCTGCTCTTCCGCCTACCTGTCCATCCATGTTCTTGTATTTGATCATGAAGAGTGGCTTTCGGGCTTTAAGAGTGGTATTTACGGCATGCATGGTTCCTCCTTTAAGACCCGTCTGGATGACAAGGGTAGCGTATGAGAGTCCTGCCTGCAGTCTGTCACGTTCCACCAGGGTATAGCGGTTGCCTCTTTGTCCTACTGGATACTCTGAGAGCAGCAATCCACCGTTTTCCACGATGTTCTTGGCCAGTTCCAGGTTCTCTTTAGGGTAGATGGATTCCCAATCCAAGCCGTTGGCTAGGAATGCCGTGGTGGTTCCCTTCACGTTCAATGCTCCCTGGTGACCGGTGGTGTCACATCCTATGGCAAGACCTGATACGATGTTGAAACCCTGCTCTGCGAACTTTTCTGCGAAGTAGATTCCTGCTTGGGTTCCTGCTTCTGTTGGTTCTCTTGTACCGATGATGGCGATGCCCGGCATTTGGAGTGCTTTGATGTTGCCTCTGTAGAACAGAATCAATGGAGCGTCTGCATTGCCATCTTCATTGATGGTCTCACGCAGGATTTGAGGGAAGGCTTCTTCGTAATAGGAGATGATGCCTACACCTTCTCTCTCTGCATCGTTGATGATGGTCAGTGCCTTTCTGTTGGCTTCCTGGAGATCAGTGGCAGAGTACTTTTCGAACTTCTTACCCTTAAGTGTTGGCCAGAAGTGGCATAGGTCCTCGATGGTCTGCACTTGGGACGTAATTACCTCGGCTATGGAGAGAACGGTTTTGTTTCCACACCCTTTGAGGTTTTTCAATGTCAAAATGAGTTCTGTATTGAGTGCCATATTTCTTTATGTTCTATTTCTTTGTTATTATTTCTGTTATACAGCTGCAAAAGTAGTTATTTCTTTTTGAATTCCCAACATCTTGGAGAAAAAATACTTGCTTTTGCAGCTGCACGTTCTGTTTGTACTAGTCGATGTTCCAGTAGGCATCAGGATCGCCGTCGAAAACATCGTCTATGTCCTGATCGCTCCAGCCTTCTACGTCTTGGGCGTATGAACCGTTGTAGTTGTCGTATGTCTCTTCCTCCTCGTAGTAGTCTGATGGATCGTAGTAGTCTTCTGGCTCGTAATCGTCCGTCGGATCATAGTAAGGATGGTAATCTGGGTTGAAGGTCTTTGCCAGGAACAGTCCTGTTACGCTTGCTGCCCCCATGGTTTCCAGCTTTTCTGCAACCATTTGGAAGGTTCTTCCTCTTGTGATGATGTCGTCAATGACGATGAGCTTTTTGCCTGCGATGTCACTGGCGTTGAAGCCGAAGCCTTCGATTGGGTTGCCGGTTTTTCCTGTGAGGTGACCAGCTTCATGGTCGTGCTCATTGTAGATGGCATTGATTGCTACCTTGTAGCCGGCTGCCTGGATTGCTTCTGCAAGCTTTTTGTAGCGGGTTTGTGTCTTGCTCTTGGTGGATGCAGGGATGAAGCAGATGGCCCAACCTGTCTTCTCTCCATTTGTTATTTCCTGGATCTTGTTCAGGAATCCACTCTTAACTTCATCGTTGAGGTAGCCGTCTTTGAAGTTATAGCAAGTCTGACGGTCTGCCAACTGCTGGGCATTTGCCTGGTATCTCACTGGGAGATATTCTTTAAGGTATTGATAATTATTCATTATTCTTATATTTTTGATTTAATTTTTTGTTACTTTGTAATGATGGTCTTTGCCAAGAACAGGCCGATGACTGATTTTGCTCCAAGTTCTGCAAGCTTTAGACTTGTCTTGGTGAAGTTTGTTCCCGTGGTGATGATGTCACCTATCAGGATGATGTCTTTTCCCTCGATTTGCTCCTTGTTGAAGAGGAAGTCCTCTGCTGGATCTGTTTTTCCGGTAGCCATGTGCTGAGTGATTAGTTCTGGCTTTGGCAGGATGGTGTGGTAGTCACTTGGTATGCCTGTTTCTGTCTCAATGGCAGTTGCCAGTTGTGAGTAGCGGAGGGCTGTCTTGTCTGCAGTGATGGCCGGTATGAAACAGACTCTCAGCTTCACGTCCTTGCGTTCTTCCTTGAGTTGCTTGATTGCATCGGTGAACTGATTCTTCAGTTCCGGTGAGCATCTTCCCCTCTTGAAGTTGCTTACAATCCTGCGATTTTTTTCTTCCTCTAGCGTTGGAGGGTATCTCATTGGGAGATATTCCATGAGGTTTACGTACTCCAGGTTATTGGTAGCCTGTACTGTTGATGCTGCATCCTCTGTCATTGGGATGGCGTTCATTTTGAGTTCTTTTGTCATGATCTTTATATTTTTTAACGTTTATTCTCTTGTTCTCTCTGAAGGGCTATGCTGAATGTCTTACCCAGTCAGGATTGATTGTTTTGGCGAGGAAGAGTCCCTTTACCATGTTGGCACCATTGTTGATGAGTTTGTTGGTTGTGTGCACGTATGTCATGCCTCTTGTGATGACGTCATCTATGAGGATGATGTTCTTGCCGGCAACGTCGCTTGTCTTGATGTTGAAGTTCTCTGCCGGGTTTGTCTTCTTGCCTGTGATGTGGCCTGATTCCTGGTCCTGGATGGGCAGGATGGTATGGTAGTCGCAGGCAATTCCTGTTTCCTTCTCGATGAAGGTTGCGAGCTTTTGGTAGCGGCAAGCTGTCTTGTGGTGGGTGGATGCTGGTATGAAGTATACTCTCCAGTTGTTGCCACCTGTTTCGTTTTTTATTTCCTTGATGCATTCTACGATTGTGTTCATCAAGCTAAGGCTGCAGTAGCCGTTTTTGAAGTCGTAGATGACTTCTCTGTCATTCTCCTGTTTCATTGTAGCGGAGTATCTCTTTGGGAGGTATTCCATGAGGTAGCGATATTCGTAATTCATATTCTTTAATTTTAATGGGTTTAACTTCTTGTTCCTGTTTTCGTTTGCAAAAGTACTGTGGGAGTTTGAAATGGTATTTCACTCACTCAATTTTCCCTTTTTTTGCTACTTTCTTTTGTTTTATGCCATTTTTATGAATGGATACTACTGTGTCGCTAACAACTTAACCATAGCGGCTTTGGTTTTTCTGGGTGCAAAGGTAGGGGAACATCGTGAAATGATATTTCACTGGCTCATTTTTCCTGTTTTTTGTTGTTAGGGTGCATATAATACCTTATTATATATGTGAGAAATAGTTTTTTGTAGTTTGATTTGTTGGTTTATGATATTGTGATGGTGTAGTTTACTCTTATGCTGAAGAGTGCTTTTTGGGTTAACTTTTTGATTTGTTGTTAACAAGACTAAATTGTGAGGTCTAAAAGGCCTAAATATTTAAGAATAATTGGCTTGCATATCTCAGAAAAAAGTCGTACCTTTGCACCCGCTAAGGAATAGTTAATTTTCGGTTAAGAAAAGTCAATATTTGTTTAGTAAAGTTCTTTAACTTACTGATAATCAGTATGGTCTTATAAGGTCGAGTATGAGACCATCTTCCATTACAACAAGGATTAAGACTTCTATCCATAATTTTAATGTTAAAGAGTTAATAATGTATGAGACCATCTTCCATTACAACAAGGATTAAGACTATTAATTGGAGAAATACCAGCAAATAAATAAGCATACAAGTATGAGACCATCTTCCATTACAACAAGGATTAAGACCACTCAAACTGAGCTCTCTTAATTGGATTTTCATGCCGTATGAGACCATCTTCCATTACAACAAGGATTAAGACGTTCTATTGCGCTGATAGCGTAAATCGTTGTGGAAGTATGAGACCATCTTCCATTACAACAAGGATTAAGACACTTATAGTCCAAGAAATAACTACAGAACTCTTTTTGGTATGAGACCATCTTCCATTACAACAAGGATTAAGACGATTTCTTCCTTTGCATCTTCTATTTTCTTATCGTGTATGAGACCATCTTCCATTACAACAAGGATTAAGACTAAGTCTTTTACAACTTTTTTGGTAAGCGCGTTCACGTGTACGAGACCATCTTCCATTACAACAAGGATTAAGACTATTTCAAAGGCTTCTTTCTCAGTGTCTACTATAAGTACGAGACCATTGTCCACTACAATAAGGATTAAGACTGAATGGATTAATGCCATAAAATACCAGGCAATTGAGTACGAGACCATCTTCCACTACAACAAGGATTAAGACTTTACCAATGCTAGCGAAAGTAAACTTTAGCTTAGAGTACGAGTCCATCGTCCACTACAATAAGGATTAAGACCCTGGTCTGCCTGCATATCAGAGTAAATATCATCAAGTACGAGACCATTGTCCACTACAATAAGGATTAAGACCCGAGTGTCATTACAATGTTAGCACTCTTGTTGAGGTACTAGACCATTGTCCACTACAACAAGGATTAATTTGAACTGCCGTTCACATTTGCGTAAACGACAACAATCTCGTACGAGACCATCGTCCACTACAATAAGGATTAAGACTTGCGCAACTCATCGTCGTACTTCTCGTATTCATTGTTGTACGAGACCATCGTCCACTACAACAAGGATTAATTTGAACTGCCTACGTGCTAAAGTCTTGTGGACAGTTCAACGTGCTTTTTTCTTAGAGATACTTTTTAAGGGGGTACTGAAATAGATTTCTTTTAAAGAAATGGCCTCATTTTCAAGTATTTTGAGGAATTATCAGTAAAATTACTAACGAAAAGTTGGTATTCTATTATATTTTTAATACTTTTGTACCTTTGTATAAAAGTGCTTAAACTTATAATAATGAATAGATATATTTTCAATGAATGGTTAAACAGGCGAAATGTTCTGGTAATCCCTTTGCTCTGGGTTGGTGCTGCTTTGACATCTGCTCAGGTTGGGCTTAACTGCTTGTACTCTTTTCTTCTTATGGTGTTGGCTGTTTATGTGGCTAGCAAGGATGGTATTTGGCTTAAGTCAGATAATTCTGAAGTGAGGAACTTGTTTCAGGTAGCTATGTATTCTACGTTTGACAAAAAAGATTAAGCTGTTTAATATGGAACTTTTACTGTTAACTATGTGAGTTTCTTTGATGGTTTTTATGTCAAGAAATTCAAGAACAATGAAATATAAAAAAGAATTATGTATACTATTGATACATCGATATACAGATTATTAGGCGATAAGCTGATAACAACGTTTACTTACAACAAACTGTGGGCTCTTTCACTATTCACTGTTGGAGACCTTCAGGCTATGGGGATAAAAAAGTTGTGGGCAATACCAGGGATAGGATTGAAGGTTATCAATGATGTGGAGCATGTTTTTGCTACGATTAATTCTCAAGATCCTCTTTTGGAGGTAAAGCAATTTTGTGGTGATGAAATCATGCAAAAGATGGTCATCTGTTATGCTCATTTATGTGAGAATGCTGGAGATAGCAAGGAATTTCAGGCAATATTCCCTTCTTCGTTAGATATACTGAAGTTCATTTGTATGAAGGGATCTCACTTAATGTCGATGGTGGATAATTATCCTAGGGCAGCTTCATGCCTATATGTTTTCTTACTTTGCCTGGAATATTTGATGCATGATATTCATAACGAGTTTAGTTTTTATGTTCATGATAATGCTAAGCATTATATGCATAAGGTGGGTAAAGATGCATTGGGAACGTTACTTTATTCTCGTCTTTCTAATAAGAACAGGTTCTTGTTGGAATTGCATTATGCTGTCTTTAAAAAGAACTTTAAGGTGATAGATGATGTCCAGATATTTCCTTTTGTGGAAGATAGATTGACATATGAAGTTGACATGTTCCAATCATGGACATATCATAGCTTTGATAAATTTGATCGTTTTGGTATTGAATATAAACTTAATCATTCCTTGAACGATCATTATCCGTTGTCTTTGCTTGATTTTCTTGTAGAGGCATATACATCCATAGACTTTGAACATACCTGTTTATGCACAATAGGATTGTTTCCATTCATGACGGATAAAAAGGTATCCTTTGTGATTGATTTTCATCAGGCAAATGGTTATTATCCGATGTTCACTCTTTTTACGGATTATCTGGATAGTGGAATGTTTAATGAAAGAAGGTGTTTTTTCTTAGAATATAGAGGAATCGGGACAGAAAGAAGAACTCTTCAGGAGTTGATGAAAGCCTACAATATAAAATCATATAAACTTAAGAAGTATCTTTTTTTCCCAATAGGGGAGAATACTGAACCAATTACACAGGATGAACATTGGAAATATTACGACTTTTTGTATGAAATGCCGTTTATTGGATTCTATTCGCCTATTTGTAAGAATATCTTGGAAAAAGAGCATTTGCAGGATGTCATTGGGCTGATGGAACTGATATTTTTGAGAAATTCTTGCTATCCTTTAAACAAGCAGTTTCGAAAGTACAAATATCAAGATAGATTCATATTGGTTAATGCAATTCTTTTTGATATTGAAGAAATAGCCAAGCTGGTTGCGAAGATGAAAGAACTGTTGGCTACCACTCGTTTCAAGGATGAGCATTATCAGGCTAGTATGTTTTTAAAGGAGTTGGATATTCAGAAATTAGGTGGTAAGGAGCATTTCATTTCTTTCTTTACTTATCTGATGTTGGATATCTTTGGTTTGGAAGTGGATAGTGAAGGTGGTTTTGTGGCTGAAAGAAACAAAATCTCCGTTACTTATGAGCTACTGGATATACTGAAAGAAAGAGGTAAACCTATGAGAGCGGAGGAAATTAGAGACATTTTTCTAAGAAGGTGTCCTACTTATCGTCATCTTACAGTTAATACCATCCGCGCTTATTTGCTTAAAATGAAGGAAGTGAAATCCATTGGATTGTCAGGCTACTATGGGTTGGCGTCTTGGGAGCATATCTATTGGGGAACGATGGTTGACAAGATTTATGAGGTGTTGTCTCTGGCCGGTAAGCCATTGTCGCTTATGGAAATATATCAGCAAGTGAAGGTGTTTTTCCCAAATTCGACGAAATCGTCCATTGAAGCTAGCATGAGACTGGATGCAAGGCATCGGTTTAAATATGACGTAGAGGGGCACGTATATTTTTTGGTAGATCATTCTACTTAACTTCTCATTACTGTAAAGTACGATACCATCGGCCATTACAACAAGGGATGATTCCTGTTCGATAGTTCCACTATAGCTTAATGTCGATGGTGTTTTTCTTTTAAATGTAGAGATAAATTGATATAGTCCAAAAGGAATATTCAAATATTACAAAAGATTAACGCTTCAATGTGTTGGGATTTCAATGGAAAAATATAACTTTGCAATTGTGAAAGTGTTGGATTGAGGGAGAGGGTCATAGCTACGTTCTCATTTTTACCGCCAATGTTTTGCATGGCAGTTGGATATTCGCAATGAATGAGATTGCGCAGAAATGCCGACTGCATAAAAGAAAGGTTTGGAGCGACAGCACCTGCTCCAACGAAAGGCAGCCTAGGGGTTCGATGGTAGCTGCGCCTTTCTACCTTTGGTTTGTGAAAGAGCTTTGTCACTTCTCAATTAAGTTAGGTGTAGTGTTCATACTCTTACATCTGGCCAAAGGTTCTTTCTTTTTTACTTGCTTGAGGTTCTTGAAGGGTTCTGCTTTGGCACAATTAATGGGGAGTTCTTTCGTTTTAGGTATGCTTGCTTACGAGCAGTCCATTCTGTAGGGTACACCTAATTGGGGCATACCCTAAGAATAGATCTTGCCAGTTCTTAGATAATTGAACTGTAGCGTGATGATAGTTTGCTTTGTATTTTGGGTACTGTATGGTTATTACTGAACATTTGCGGCAAAATTATAAATAAAATGTTTGCCTAACCCCAGGATATCTCAGTTCTCTTTATTTTGTTGTACAATAATTTCTTCGTTCAGCCATTTTTTTACAGTGAAGAAATCATTCAGTAGAGCCATGAGATATTCTTTCACGTTGGGCAATTCTTTTGGCAATATACATTGGCGTTTGGAATGGAGAACAAATTTCTGTTCTTCTTCGATGGTGTAATATACGGTTGTTCCGCCCCAGCTGTTGGTTACGTTAATTGCCTTACGTACGTTAGACATTTGCTCTAGATCATCCAATGGAACAATTAACCACCATGGATCCCACATTTCAATGAAGTAGCTGTCGTTACTGGCATCAATGACAATATGTTCTCCCTGATACTCAAAATACAAGCGGTTCTCGTTCTCTTTCGAAGTAGTTACCTCACAATTTAATTGCTTCAGTAGCTCTATGCACAAATCCTTGGTGTGTGGAGGTTCATCCTGCTTTTCTTTTTGCTGTATGTCTGCGGAAGCCTCAGGTTGTGTACTGACATCTGGCTCTTGTTCTGTAGGCTTTGCTTTTCTTCGAGTAAAGAAGTAAGTACAAGCTACAATCACAATTGTTGAAATAATAGTCTCCATATGTATTGTTTTTATTTGATGTTTTTTTCCAATAACTCTGCTATCTTTCTGAAAGTTCGTCCTGCCATGTTTCCTCCAGGAGCTGGTGTCCCTGATCTCTTATAGCTGACGAATACCGTGTATTTCGGTTTCTCGATAGGGAAGTAGCCGCAGAAGTCTGCATAGATGCCATCTTCCGTATGGATACTTCCTGAGATGCCAGCCACATTGACCATTTTTGATTCTGCCTTCTTGCCCAAGCCGTTTGTGACGAAGAATCTAAGTGCTTTCTGCATCGATTCAATATTCTTCTTCTTGGCTATCATAGAGTCTGCTACGATGGCAGAACCCTCCTGCAATTTTGGACTAACCATCTTTCCACCATTGGCAATGGCATTGAAGAAGCTCACCATACTGGTTGGTCTTCTATGATGGAAGCCTAGAGCATAAACAGGCCAGGAACCTTTGAAAGTAGAATCCTTCTCCAATCCCATTTGCTGTAGCTTTTGCAAGAAAACATCTTTATTTTGATAAGCCACATCTACAGCCTTGTCAATGGCAATACTGGAATTGTATGCCAGCCCCTGCAGAAGCGTCAGTTCTCCATATCCACCTTTCCTCCAGTTATGGTCATAGATGGTATCCTGTCCGATAACATCAATACCGGCATAAGTATGAAACATATCGTCCAGCGTAACTTTTCCGGTTTCCAGAGCTGCAAGCAGGGATGCCCCTCTGAAAAGGAAAGTTTCACGGGATTTGGAGAGTAGGGTGGTGTCTTCTACTACTTTCCCTTTATCTTCCTTCCATCCTACTACTGCCCGGAGATTACCTGTGGAGGTCTCCATGACGATTACCATACCTTCTTGAGCCGCAAACTCCTTCATATCCTGCTTTACAATGCTGTCAACAGAGTTCTGTAACTGTGTATTGACAGTACTTTCTGAAACTTGTTTAGCAGTGCAAGCAGTGAATACTGTTACGATAAGCATTATGAATGCAGCAAAAAATATTTTTTTCATTATATCACATTTTTATGATTGTTACTACCATTTTCTTTTTTTGTTACAACTTTACATATCCTGGTCTTATTGTTTAAAATAACCAATATTCTCTAATAAGAACTTTTCTAAAAGGATTGTCTTTATTCTTACATTGTGCATTAAATAATAGCATACAAGAGCGAAATTTGATTACATCATTTCCAAATACTTCATACGCTAAAACGTCCAAGAGTTACCTTTGTCATTATTTTATTTTTAAAAGAAAACATCCAAAACTTCCTCAAACACATCATTCGGACTTACTCTATTGAAGAGATTCATAGAGGTGTTGAGCTTCATCACATCAACTCCGCTTCCCATGATGTATTCGATGTCCTTACCCTTATGGAGCAGGAGCGCCTTGCAGCATTCACGGAGTCTTTCACCCAGGATTTCATGTTCAACATAGGCTCTGGCTTCACCCTCGCCATCCAAACCATAGTAGTTTGCGTTGTAGCTATGACCGAGTCCTTTCTGCTGTGGAAAGATATACCATATCCAATGGCTTTGCTTTCGTCCTTCCTTCAGTTCTCTCAAAGCCTGGGTATAGGCAAACTCCTGGGCATCCAGGAAACGTAAGAGATCATAGTGTGGCTGCTGAACCTTAGGCCATCCGATGATGTCCCAGAACTCAGAAGGAAGGCACACATTCTCAAGATCGTAGCATCTTTCAAACAGAGGAGCCATTTCTTTTGGAGAATATCCGGCGATACCGCAACCAATCAATGTCACAAAGAATGTTTTGTCAGGATGATTCTTAGCAAACTCGATGAATTCATCCACATCCTTTTTCATAGCTTCCATACCACTCATTGAATCGATGGCGTAACTCTTTCCCTGCAAACCATGTCCCTGACCTCTGATGGCACCGAACTTCTCCAGGGCAGTCTTTGCCGCACCACCATCATGATGTCCCATGGCGTTGGAGCCGAATACAAAGATTTCACCGGCAGCAAGACGGCTGATGAGATGAGGGGTAACGCGAGTTTCTGGATTATTCGGTGACTTATCCAGTTTCGCAAGCTCTTCAGCTTCCACCACAGGGACCATCTTTTTCCATTCCTCCAGGAACTCTTTCATGTCGTATTTTAAGTTCTGAAGTTCAGAAGGCTTATATACGCCACTTTTCGCCACGTATTCTGCCACCTTTTTCTTCACCGTTGCCTCGGTCTTGAACTTTGCCATTTCCTTTGGATTCAACTTAAAGGTAAACGACTTATAGGTCTTCTTACCGTTGACCATTTCAAACTTGATAACTGAAATCTTTACTTCCTTACTCATTTTATTATCTTTTAGTTATCTATTAATACCATTATCCCTTGAAAGGTAAACATTGCAGACTATTCTCTCCTGTTTATGTACGATGTTACTTCTGAGAGTTAGAGACATAAATTCGTTTTGGATATTTACCAAGTACGAACAAAGTAACCGGGCAAATCCAAACCTCCTTTGTGAATCCCTCTAAATTGGAAACCTTGTAGGTAGCACCACCAAAGATTCTGTAGTATTGTCTGGTAAGACAGATATCAGTAGATTCTTTCTGTTCGTAAGATACACGTACAGTGACCAATCTAGACTTGAAAGTCTCCAACAGATGGTTAGCTCCTGCAACCATCTGCAAGTTATGATGATGTCCAGCCCAAGGCATTTTAATATACCAAAGGTTATCACTCTCTTTTTCGGAAGTAAGAACATACTGTCGAGTACTCAAAGACTTCACCATAGCCTTTACTAAAGTGGCAAACAATTTGAAATAATTCATTTTCTTATTCTTTGTTTTACTTGTAATTAATTGATTATTAATTATTTATATTAAGAGTTGGCCAAGTCGTGTAGGTTCTGTAACTTTGTAAATTACAGCATCTACAGTATATATGAATACTGTGCTTGATCTATATATGGACATCTTTAACGATGTAGTTGTTTATTCTGTTGCAAAGGTAACAAAATGTTTCGAGAAAATACTATTTGAGGTGATAATTTTATTCTTGGTATTCCAAAAAGGTAAATATCACCCCAATAGAGTGGTTTTGCTCGTATGTTGAGCGAACCAATTGCAATGCATTCGGCTTGAATCAAACGCATTGGTTGGCTCCAGCTTAATGTCTCATTTGCTTTGGTGAACATGGAAGATGGCTATAGTCACTGATTCCTGTTACATTGGCAACGCTGGCAAGAATACTCCACATATTTCTCTTTGTTCTTTTTCATTGCTTAGCAACAAGTCTGCATTTGGGGAATCATGGAATCTATTGCTGGATGATTCTGAAAGTTGGATTTGTGCCCGATATGCCACTTGTTGCAGTAGTTGCACTTGTAAGCTGTCATCTCTCTGGAATCATATGGGTGATTAATCTTCCATTGGGCTATAGCCTTTTGTGCAGATTCTTCGTTTTTGTACCCCATCTTCTTTTTGAGGACTAATTCATTGGTGATAGGATCTTTCTTCCATTTCCAGTGGGTGGACTCGCCTCTTCTTGTGTTTCTAGTCTTTTCCTTCTGTCCGATGTTGTACAGTTGGAAGGCGGTGGCTCTGTCCATCCAGTACTTCTCTCTGTTGCTGGTTTTGTAGCCTTCATCCTTCTTGTGCATCCGGTGATAGGCCTGGCACATTCTCTTCTCCACGATGCGTCTTACCTTTTTGGAGTCATGTGGAGCTTCCGTCTCAATGTCGAAGTTTCGGAGCAGCATTCCTTTCTTGAACTTGAGCTTCTCCTTGAAGATTTTCTCGGTCTCTTTCTTGAAGCGTACATCCTGACCATTCAGGACAACTCTGTTTCCATCCATTTTTACTAGCATGGTTGTGAGGTCTTTCTCTTTTGCTGCTTCCAGGTTCATGAGTTTTTGGATGGCATTGATTACGTTCTTGACGTTGAAGTTCACTCCGATGATGCTGTCTCTGATGTACTTGATCAGGTAGTACTCTTCTATTGTACAGTCATTGTTATGTAGGTACCATCCCAATGTTGCCAGATTCTCAGAGTAATTCCAGCAGTCAATCTTTTGGAAGCGGATGAGGGAAGATTCCCAACTAGTTAAAATGTTCTTGATCATTGTATTCATAGTCTTTATTCTTTTGTTGTGCTCCTAACTTTAACCATAGGTGCTTTGGTTTTCTGGGTGCAAAGGTAAGGGTATATAGTGAAAAGATATTTCACTGGCTCATTTTTCTTGTGTTTGTATACTTTCAGTTATATGCAGGACTCATGCATTTTCCTTTATTTATTGGATTTTTATACTGTTTGTTGTTTGACAAATAGGAGGGCTGGGGACGTGAAAGAAGTTTCTGCAAAGTGAATTTTTGAGTACCTTTCTCATGCTCTTTTTGGCGACTTGCTTATTGTTTGGCGTTTCTTTTTGTTGATTGTTGATTTTGTAGCCTATACCGAAGAGCATACAATGGTTAATGGAGCTTAATTTTCGGGTTGGAAATGGCTAAATATTTAAGAATAATTGGCTTGCATATCTCGAAAAAAAGTCGTACCTTTGCACCCGCTAAGAAATAGTTAATTTTTAGTTAAGAAAGGTGAATGTTTATTTAGCAGAGTTCTTTAACTTATTGATAATCAATAATGTCTTATAAGGTCGAGTACGAGGCCATCTTCCACTACAATAAGGATTAAGACTATTGCATGCATGTTTTTCAAGATTTTCACCTGGAGTACGAGGCCATCTTCCACTACAATAAGGATTAAGACACCCATCATCCTACCTTTGCATGGAGCTTTATATAAGTACGAGGCCATCTTCCACTACAATAAGGATTAAGACCAAGATGACCCATCCAAGGATAACTATTAGTACAATAGTACGAGGCCATCTTCCACTACAATAAGGATTAAGACCCATAGATCTGTGCAGCTTGTAAAATCGCTCCACGTGATGTACGAGACCATCTTCCACTACAATAAGGATTAAGACCTTTCCGAACAACTCAAACCACTTCTTAGCGGTGCGTACGAGACCATCTTCCACTACAATAAGGATTAAGACTTTTTATTAGGAGTATTTATAGTAAATTCATCAGTAGTACGAGATCATCTTCCACTACAATAAGGATTAAGACACATAATAGCGTATCAGATGGCCGAAATTGAGGAGTACGAGACTATCTTCCACTACAATAAGGATTAAGACCCGGATACCTACAGAAAGAAAGTATCTCCGGGTACGAGACTATCTTCCACTACAATAAGGATTAAGACATGTCGTCACCGAGTTCAGTATCAGCTTCATTGATGAGTACGAGACTATCTTCCACTACAATAAGGATTAAGACTCGATAGTAACACCAATGGTTGCACCTACTAGCAAACTGTACGAGACTATCTTCCACTACAATAAGGATTAAGACTAAAGAAGTCCATCTGAATAGGTATAACACAAATCGTACGAGACTATCTTCCACTACAATAAGGATTAAGACAAGTCAGCCTTAAACATCTTCTCCAGTCCTAAAAGTACGAGACTATCTTCCACTACAATAAGGATTAAGACTCTGATAACTTCTGATACTACTGGAGTACCATAAGTACGAGACCATCTTCCACTACAATAAGGATTAAGACATCAAATTCTTCAAGAGCATCAACTAAGTTGTTACTGTACGAGACCATTGTCCACTACAACAAGGATTAAGACAGCATATCCGAACATGTGCTCGATGTACTAAGTATAAGTACGAGACCATCGTCCACTACAGCAAGGATTAAGACTGCTCATGCATGATGAGCAGGTGGTTTCCGTCCTGCATGTACGAGACCATCTTCCACTACAATAAGGATTAAGACCGGTACTTTGGTTCTGGTTTGATGCGATAAAAATTAGTGCGAGACCATCGTCCATTACAACAAGGATTAAGACACTCTTTCTCCAACTTTAAGTTCTTTCATTGCTCACCCTGTACGAGACCATTGTCCACTACAACAAGGATTAAGACTCGTCTGTTAGCTCCCTGGACATTGGACGTGTAGTGAGTACGAGACCATCGTCCACTACAATAAGGGATTATCTCTGTTTGATAGTTCCTATGTATTTTATTATCGATGGCGTTTTTCTGCTTAATACATTGATCTATTGATATAATCCAAAAGGGATATTCAAATATTAACAAAAGATTAACGCTTTAATGTGTTGTGATTTCAAAGAATGTTGTATCTTTGCAACTGTCAACTATCAAGAGCAGAAAAATCGAGACTGGCGGCTTCATTATTTGAAGGACTGATGATGGAAATTTCGTCCATCGGTGGTTTACATGTGAAACGTTGGATTGCGGTGGAAGGTCATAGCTACGTTCCTACTTTGTCCACCAATGTTTTGCATGGCAGTTGGATATTGGCCGGAATTGGGCTGACTGAGAAGTGCCAACTGCATTTAAGAAAGGTTGCTCCCAAGTGTATACGACTAAATGTAGGATATACTTGCATAGTGGCAAACGAGCACTAACCTTGTTGCTTACATCAGCCTTTCTACCTTTGGTTTGGGAAAGAGCTGTGTCACTTCTCAACTAAGTAGGTGTAGTGTTCATACTCTTACATCTGGCCAAAGGTTCTTTATTCTTCACTTGGTTGAGGTTCTTTCATGGATATGGAGTGATTGTTTCAGTGGGGATTTTTTAGTTTTTGATATGCTTGCTTTTGAGCAGTCCATTCTTTAGGGTACACCAAAATGGGGCATACCCTAAGAATAGACCTTATCAGTTCTTAGATAGTTGAATGTATAGTTATGATAGTTTACTTTGTATTTTGGGTTCTGTATGGTTATTATGGCACTCCTGCGACAAAATTATAAGCAAAATCTTGGTTGGTTTGGACTCTCATTGATTGTCAATAATGTTTTTCAATGACTTTTGGCAATCTTGGCACAGTCCGTTTTTCATGTAGAAAGTATTCTTGCCATGGGCATCCTGCATCAGACACTTAGGGGCATTCGTCTTGCAATGCGGCAAGCCGCGAGAATGCAGGAATTCATGGATTGTTACTTTCCATAAGTCATCCTTTCGTTTCAATCGGAAGGTTGAAACCACACAGGCGTCACCTGGCCGGAAACTCAATCCCATGATTCCATAGTTGTATTGTCCGTGAATAGAAGTAGAGATGTCTCGATGCGTTAAACCTATCGTTACGATTTCATCATTACCTCCATGCTCTTCATGCAACATTTTCAGGATTCCCCCAGCCCAATACCTGTTTCTTGGTTTGTAGAGACATGAGGCAGGTATTTCTTTCTTGTCTCCAACAAATACAGATGCCTCCACCCAAGCCTTTGGTTTCGTATAGAGAATGATACCCAATTGCTTCACGAGTTCTTCTCTCAACTGTTCTGCCTCCTGATGTGAGAAATTTCCCAAAGGCTTTAACTCTATGACATAACCCAATGGAGGATCTGCAGGGAGGCTGTCTCCCATGATTTCATTGCCATGGCTCTGATTTCCATTGTAACAACCTGCTAAAAACAAGATTGAGATTCCAGCTATAAACAGCAATAACTTCTTCATAGAATATTCTTTTTATTTGTATTTTGCATAAATCAATACCGGTCTTCTCCTAGAAGATTCCTTGTATATCTGCATCACTTTCTCTACGCAGCTCCTTGATACAGTAAAGCAGCCACGACTCTCTGTTCCCAGCGGAATATACTCCTTCTCACCGGAGAATCTTGTCACTTTGCCAGCAGAATGGATCAGGATACCGCGGGCTTCTGCCAGATAATTGCTCTTGTCGAGCCCTCGAAGGCGAACGCAGTTCTTGAACTTCATTCCACCTTTTCCTATCATGACATATCTTCCAAGACTCGTGCATCCACTTCCAGAGTTATTACTGAACTTTGGTTGCGCTGCTGTATTTCCCTTACCACTTCCATGCATGCAATAGCTGCTCATCAGTCTTTTGCCACGCTGCAAATCATAGATAAAGAACCTCTTCTTGCCAGATGGTTTGGAGAAATCCACTAGGATATAGTAATCCGTACTGTATCCTCGTCTGGCGCAATAATCTCTTACTTGCGTCAGGTTCTCACAATCTACCTGATGATACCACTCTTTAGCATCCACCGTATTCTTAAAAAACGGTTTTGTGAACCTATTATAAATAGGTGGAACGAAAAGAACACCGATGACAAGCAGGAGTAGGATACCCAATATGATTAAAAACTTTTTCATAATGAACTTGTGCATAATCTAAACTTTGACTTTACTATTCCCTGACGCAAGTCAGATTCATCTGCAGCTTGAGAAACTCGATAATCTCATTGCGCCTGTTTACCAAGACATAATGGTTTTCTTCAGGAACAAAGAACAGCCCTGTATGGACGCCCATCTTGCTGAGCCTGCTGGCCTGGCTTGGCATCAAACGTGAAGAATGATCCTGACCGCCACCAATCAGATTGATTCTACATGGCACCTTCCTCAATCCTCCAAGATTACAGGAGATAGATGTCAGACTCTTGAAATCCTTTGCATGGGATGAGTGCATGGTTGCCACTATCGCACTACCTCCATTTGAAAGCCCCATCAGATGAATCTGACGGTGGTCGATGTGATAGCCCATTCGCTCCAGGGAAGGTATG